>LBYP01000001.1 GCA_000996245.1 Parcubacteria group bacterium GW2011_GWA2_40_23
TTTTGTCATATTTGGTACTTTAACTAGTTAAACATCGAAATCCTAGCATAATTTAGCGGAGAAAACACCTTTTCAAGCACCCAAAAGGTAACGGTATCGAACTCGTCCTCATCTCTTTTCCCGGCAGCTCCGGTGCGAGAGTGTCAATTTTCAGACACTCTCGCACCAACTCTCTCTACGCGGTGAAGTGCTTGACTGGATCGCGCGTTTCGCTTGTAGACGAGATCGGGCGAAGAGAAATCCTAGTGCCATATCTGCGGAATCACCTTCCACAAGTTTTATGGTGCCAGGTGGTGGACGGCTTTGAGGTCATGGTCTCCGAATGC
This sequence comes from Parcubacteria group bacterium GW2011_GWA2_40_23, assembly GCA_000996245.1. Lineage (GTDB taxonomy): Bacteria > Patescibacteriota > Patescibacteriia > UBA11705 > JABHMO01 > GWC2-39-14. The sequence continues at coordinate 327 of LBYP01000001.1, forward strand.
AGGGGCATACACACCCTGCATCATCTCATCGTAAACTCCGATATGCCGCACAGCCGTTTGCTCGTTGTCTGGAAAGATGTCGTGGAATCGCTTGTGCGCATGTGGAAGTCTTCACAACATCAGTTCCAAGAATCGCTCTGTCCGCGATTCCTTCCTGCTCGCTTACAGAGAATCAAGGACGGTGTCAGTTCCGCGGTGATCGGCGGAGTAAAACTAGCCGACTGTTGGAGCCTGCCGGTTGTCGTAAACGGCAACGAGTACTCTTCCATCTCGGAGTCACTCGAGAGGATTGCTCGTGTCGGAAAGCCTGCAAAGGGTGTAGTGTGCCACGGGGATCCCCAGCCCAGCAACATTGTGGTGGGCGAGGATGATGCGTGGTATTGCGTGGACTGGGAATGGTCTGGCTTGCACCACGACTGGCGAATGATGCTCGCGCATCTCTACGGATGGTGGTCAACGCGCTGTGTCGTGTTGGCTTCCGAATCTGTTGTGCGCGTAGACCAAAACCGGCTCGTGATCGAACACGATGCGTTCATCCCTAGCCATCTGCAGTCCTACCAAGATGTCGCACTGTCGGTAGCCTCAATAATGTTCGGTGGATTTCCTGACGAGGAAACCACAAGCGACATCAACAGGTTTCTGGCTGCTCTTTATTTTGGGGAGCTGCGATTTCTTGGCCTGTGGGGACGCGAAGCCTTCGCAGCTTCCGTGCTCGTGCAGGCGGTCATCACGGCAAATGAACTTGGTTGGAACGAAAACAATCGCGCGTTCCAATTTCCGCAACGAAAGGAGTAAACACATGTATAGAAAGTTCATGAATCAAGGAAACTTCGACTTCGTTGCGCAGGCAATTACATGTCTTGCGGGCGAAGTCGGAGTGGGAGAAGACGATGGGAGCTTTTGGGTGTGCTACGGCAGCTTCGTGCTGAACCAGCAAACCGCCGAAAGTGACCTCGACCTTCTCTGCATCCACTCGCTACCAAACGCCGTCCGGAGAATTCAGTCGTCCTTCGAGGGTTATCCAGTCACCATCTACTCGCTTAACAGAAATGATTTCGTGAGCGATGGGAGACAGAGAACTTTCGGAGGATACTTTGGCGGCAAAGTGCTCAATCCTCATGTCATGTTTCTGGCTTCGCAAAAAGACAGAGACATGATTGCGGAAGTCGGCGGGGCGTTCATCGGGCCGTTTTCGGCGGCTATGGTCACAAAACGAGGAAAGGGTGTTGCCACAAGCGTAAATCTTGTTGCAGACTCTGTGCTCGCCCGCTTCTACCTCTGTCCGTGGTATCGTAGCTACTTCCTCCGTTATTACATCTCTACCAACTTTCAGCAGTTGTGGGAGAGAATGGCGGAAGTAATGACTTTGTCCTTTCTGAAGGCGAGAGTCGTGGCGCAAAACGACGATGAGTTCCGATACCAGCACACGCCCTCCGAGAAGGAGTTGAACGAAAGCACTCTCGCGGCAGCCGCACGCTTTTGGGCACTGGGAAGCAGTCTTCATGGCGGCATGCCCGACTTTCCCGCATTCTACATGCAGAAAGCCGAGCAGTACGTCAGAGACAACAACCTGGAAGATCGTTTGGAGGAGATGATTCGTTTCCTCAACACGCAATCAAGTCAAGGAGGAATCCATGGAGTCACTTGAAAGCTGGCTACGAGAGAGGATAGTGCTGGCTGCCGCCGAAGCGTCCGATGCAGTCAGGCAGTTCGCTCTCGAGGCAATCGCGGAAGCTCCGGATGACGACTTCACCGAGATTCGGGAGGGATTCGCTCGCGTCGGCGTCTGGGCGTTCCAAAACTCGTCACCCGTCTTCAAGGTAATGACAATTGGAGGACAATTCTCGGTGCTCGTCGGTATGCGTCCCGGCGCTACGTTCCACCTCGGCCACCTTACGCTGATGCGCGAATTGAGTTGGCTCATCCAATGTGGCGGCCAACCAATTTTCGTGTTTGCCGGTTACGAGGCGGATCGGTTCATAAGTGCTGATGACGCAAAAGCCGAGATGGCGCGGTTTGGAGAGACGTACCTGAAGTTTACAGGCACTTCGTTGCCCGAGACTTCGGTGGGTTTCTCCGACCAAGATTGCCGAGAGCTCCAAGTTCTCGAAAATCGCGCGGCCGAGCATTTGTCAGCGAGGAAGGTTTTGCAACTGTATGGTTGGGACGAAAGTGTTTCTATCGCTACGCTTCGCGTTCCCGCCATCACAGTAGCGGCGTTTCTTCTGCCAGCAATGCTCTTCCCGAAGCGTCCGACGCTTGTCCTCTCGGATATACATCAGATCACGCACGCGGAAGCTGCCAAGATGGTTGCTCGTCAACTTAAACTCCCGTTGCCGAGTTACTCGTACCGCCTGCTCCTTCCGAGTTTGGAAGGGCCGGGGCAGAGAATGAGTGTGAAGGACCAAAAATCACTTATTCTTTTGCACGAGACTCGCGAACAAATCGAGCGCAAACTGCAACGGAGTTTTTCCGGCGGTCGCCTGACTCCGGAAGAGCAGCGTCGAGAAGGTGGTAATCCGCATCGTTGTTCTTTCTTCAAGATCGCTGAGGTTTTACAACCTCATGAAACAACAACGCGGATGTATCAGGAATGTGTTTCCGGCACCTCGCTTTGCGGCGAATGCAAGAAGAAGCACATGCCAACACTCGTGGAGAGAATCCATGAGACATCAAAGTTGTAACTCAAGGCTCAATTGTGCTATTGCATGATTGAGCCTTACTTCTTTTAACTGTTTGATGTTTCACAAAGGAGGATTTCGCTAATGAATACAAGTAGCCAAGAACTGCTCATTGTCGATTTCGACAGAACTGTCTTTAATTCCGATGCGCTTTATCGGGATCTGTACGAATTGTGTGAAGCGCGTGGAATTAGCAGGGATTTCCTCGATCCCTCTCTCGCTTTAGTTCCCCCGGGCAACCTGCTGTTCAACTTTTTTCTGATGATTCAAAGAAGTCAAAGAATTGAGTCAGCCAGAATTGGAAAAGTTGTAGCAGAAATGCAGAGCTATGTTAGAGAAAAAGGTCATCTGTACGTTTTCGATGATTCTAGACCTTTTCTCGGTTCTGCGATAAAAGCGGGTTGGAAAGTGGCCATATTAACTCATGGCGATCTAAGTTTCCAGCTTGCTAAATTTGTCGGAAGTAAGCTTAGCGATCTTTGCCACAGCTTCACGGTTACATCAGAAGACAAGTGGCGCCAGATGGAAATTATGGGTGCCTCGCCGATCATTTTTTTGGACGATAATCCAAAAAATATCGATGAGGTAAAGACGAGATTTCCTGAGGCACTGGTTGTGGAGGTTAAACGGCCGAACACAAAGTACCAAACCGTTCTTTCAAATAAAGCTGATCTTATAGTCAGTCGATTAGATTGGCCATTAGGATTACGCAAACCGGGGTAGAAAATTCATTCATGAATAACCTACCCCTTTTTATTTAATCAAAATACTATTGCTTTTTAAGCGATCTTTTCTTATACTTAACTTATATGACAAAGCTCATCTTATCCTCTCAAGGATTTCAAAAAAATAAGACTTTAAAAAAGAAGTTGCTAGCTTTGCTGCCTAAAGTAGCTAAGAATTTATCCATTGCTATCATCACCACCGCTTCGGCAGAATGGAAAGAGAGAAACAAGCATGCGATTTTAGCCCAGCAGGTACTTAGTGACATGAACTTTAAGCAAGTGAAATTTGTTGATATTGAATTTGAAAATCCAAACATACTGAAAAAATTTGACGTCATCTACATCAACGGTGGTAATCCTTTTTATCTTTTATATCACCTAAAGAAAAGTGGTTCCGACAGAGTGATTACTCAACTGGCTAATCAGGGCGTAATTATTGTGGGCATCAGTGGCGGTGGAGTCGTTTTGGGGCCAAACATCAACATCGTGGATTATTTTGATAAAAAAATAAATATTGTCAAATTGAAAGACCTGACTGGTTTGAATTTAACTGATACTTTCATCTACCCTCACTACACTAATGAGGTGGAAGACAAAATAAAAAAGTTTGAAAATAAATATCAATGTAAGGTAGGGCGCCTAAACGATAATCAATCGGTAATTATAGAAAAGTAACGTTAACTATTAGCGGCGCGCCAATGAAATTGGCACGACCGCCAATTCCGCCAAAAAAAGGCAGTCCCCGCCTTCGCCTGTCGGCTACGGACGGGCAGGCGAGCGAGGGCGTGGCGGAAGGAGGGGGTTGGGGGGAGGAATTCCGCCACGCCCGAGCCGAGCCGAAGCGTTTTCATCGTCTTGGTATCAAGACAGCAAAGCAAAACAATTTTCAATTCCTTTTAGAAAAAAGATTTTGGCGGGCGGAAACGCGGAGCGGAGCTAATCAAGCATTTTTTGTTCAAAAAAAGTTCGAGCATCGTTCAGTAATTGCGATTATTTTAATCTATAACGTCCGTCCTATGGATATTGAAATTGATTACAACCCAACACCGAGCGTTAATTATTTTGTTTCGGTTGGATTGAATGACAAAGAAGCGATTTCTTTTGATAATACAACGAAAGGTTTTCGTGTGATTAAACAGGTACTTATAAGTAAAGAGCCAAACACTCAATCAAGTAAAATTAAAATATCTGGAGAATGGGATACGATTGTTTTAAAAGACGCGAAATTTGTTAAAAAGTATCATGTTATTTGGGAAGACAAAAACGAACAAGACGTTGTTAACGGAGAAACTTGGGAAACGGTTTGGGAGAAGCCTATTTCAAAAGAGATAAATCAACTAATTCTTGATTTTTCGCGATTCGTTTCGGATAATTATGAGAATCTTAGTCCTTATCAAAAAGAAATGATGCGATATGAATCCATCGTTGATAGGGAAGTTGGTAAATATAAATAACATGAGACTACTTCGACCTACAACATGGCCAGAAATTTTTGCCAAATGGAGAGAGCGCGAAGCCTCTAACTCCGGCTGGGTTGAGTGCGCCACTAAAATCAAAGGTTGGCCAGATTGGGAATCATGGAGAAGATTTACGGCAGATCAAATTAATGCCACAAAACGCACTTGGCAATTTTATCAATTCGATAATCCGATGGAAGAAGTTCCAAACATGCTACTTGGACCATATTCTAGTTGGCAAGATGGACTTGTAAATAAAAATGACACTACATTCGAAGAGCTATTGGAGATTCCAGAACAATATGATCGTTTTAGCAAACATCTAGGAGTGTTATCAATCATGAAAGCCTTACTATTCAAGACCGAGCTGATAGGGCTTATTAGAAAAGATAATAATAAACTAGTTTGTATAGAAGGGCATCATCGAGCGACAGCAATTTCATTGGCTAAGAAAAATGGGAATAAAATTGGTTTTTTTGAAATTTCCATTAGCATCTCTTTGGCTGAAATCAATCTCGACGAATGTATGTTATTTGATGAAATGTTAAAACGTGGGACTGCAATTAATTAAGCATATATGTTCAAAATCGGAGTTTTCGCTATTATTGTCGATAACCAGAAAAGAGTTCTTCTGGGGCACCGTTGTGATTATAATGTTTGGGATTTACCAGGTGGGGGGATGGAATCAGGTGAAACTCCTTGGGACTGTGCAGTTCGTGAAGTGAAGGAAGAAACAGGTTTGGATGTACAGGTAACACGTCTTCTCGGTGTTTATTCACGCCAAGGACGAGACGAAGTTGCTTTTCAGTTCGAATGTACGATTCTCGGCGGTGAGCTAACGACTAATTCTGAGGCCGATGACCTTCAATATTTTGCACTTGATTCTTTACCAAAAAATATTTCACCTAATAAATTAGCCAGAATTAAGGATTACTTTGAAAATCAGAATTTTCCGTTCTTGAAAGTTTTGACAGGGAAGTCAACAAAGCAGTTGATTGAAGAAGGTCTTTTATAAAATAATTATTTAATAATAGAATTTAAATTTATGTCTATCGTACATTTAACCAAAGAAAATTTTACTAAGGAAGTTTTGGAAAGTTCGATTCCTGTTTTAGTTGATTTTTGGGCAGAATGGTGTGGGCCATGTTCAATGCTTGCGCCGACCATAGAGGAGTTAGCGCATGATTATCAGGGACGTTTTAAAGTTTGCAAATATAATGTTGAAGAAGGCTCAGAGATACCCAGAAACTATGCTGTTAATGCTATTCCGGCTTTATTTTTCTTTGAAGATGGAAAAGTGATCGGAAAAGTCGAAGGCGTGAGACCAAAAGAAGATTTTGCAAAAATAATGGATGGTATCATCAATAAATAATTTTACTATGGAAGAAAAAATTAATAAAATTATTGAAGACTCTGCAAATTATGCTGCTGCCAATGGATTTATATTAAACCCTGATAAAGCTATGGTCGAAAGATTAGCGCGTGGGTTAGCGAGTAGGGAAGAGAAATTTGGAGCGCGTTATTGTCCTTGCCGATTGATGACACAAGACAAGAAAGAAGACGAGAAAATTATTTGTCCTTGTGTTTATCATAACGAGGAAGTTGAGCGCGATGGGTATTGTTATTGTCGGTTGTTTTACAAAAAATAAAGTAGTGATGATTGATCTAAATAAGTTGTTTTAAAAATAAAAAAACAACTGGTTTTATCCAGTCGTTTTTTTGTAAAATTTTATCGAGCTACAGAAATTGCAGTTGCATCTTCTGGGTCGCAGGCACCAATGGTGACTGTTCCACCAGCAGATTTCATAATGTAATAATCTGTAAGGGCGGCTGTACCAGTTGAAGGATCCATTGGTACGGCTGGAAGATAATTGTCAGTTACAAGACCGGTTAGGTCAGCGCAAGCGGCTTGTGTTGTTTGTGCTGTACAACCTACATTGCCACCAGCAGCGCAAGTACCGATTGTGTAGTACTGAGCAGCGGTTAAGGCTGTAATAGAAGCCATGTAAGTACCACCATTGTCAACTTGGTCGAGTTTAACAGCATCAAGAACTGCTAAAACATCGGAGTAACGTTGAGCATCTCGAGCCTTTTGAAAACGAGTCAAAGGATCAAGCGCTACGAATACGACAACTGCCAAAATCGCAATAATGGCAATCACGATCAAGAGTTCGATTAAAGTAAACCCTTTTTTCATAGATTTTTATGTTAATTAATATAAATTTATTATAGCACTAAAGTGTAGAAAGGATAAATTAGTTATCCCACGCTACAATTTTCTTCTGAGTTGGGTCAAAGGTTATAACTAAATCATCATTATAAATTCCTTGGCTGAAAGTGAGAGTAATATTTTTATTTGAACCATTCGTACTCACGACACTGGTGCAGGTGCCAGCGAAGATACTGAATGTTCCGCCAGTATAAGCTGGGTTACGTGTCAGTTGAATCAAATTTTCATGTGCACAAGACTTTTCAAGAGCTGAAAGATTAGATTCGGCAATTTTTAATGTCGACATTTTGAGGGCCACAATAGACTGGATGGTAATTTTAACCAAGACAACCGAAAATACGCTGGCTAAAATCAAAACCACGATAATTAAGACGTAGCCGTTTTTATTCGGCACGAATGGTCGTTGTGTTTGTCCAAGTTTTACTGGCTCCATAGTGAGTATCTTGACTAGGATTAAGGTATTCTAATGAAATATTACTAATAATTTGTCTGTTGATAATGCTGTAATTTATAGTGAAAGTGTTTAAATCAGTTTTATTTGTTATGAGCGATAGTGGAGCTGTGTTGGGTAATGTTACTTTTAACCCTGTTAAAACAAAGTTTTGTCCGTTTTGATTAATTGTTTTATCTTCGGTTTCTATAATGGTGATAGAATCATCGGGGTTATTTAAAACGAGACGGCTTGGATTTACATTCAAAACAGAGAGAGTTAAGTTAACTGATTTGGCACTTTGAATTTGGTTGCGGAGAAAATTGTCGAGGAATTGATAATTATATTCGATTTCCGACTTAGCGGTTGTTTTTATTTGATCAAAGATAACTCCCCAGGCTAGTGATAAGCTGGCGGTCAAAATAATCGCAGTTATGCCGATGTAGAGAATTAACTCAATTAAATTAAAACCTTTATGTGACATATTATGGAATAAAGGGTGGGGTAGTAAATTCTGTTTTTGATGAATTATCGAGCATGGTGGCTTTGATAGTAAAAGTTGCGCCATCAACTTTGTCATCAAAACGAACATTATCAATTTGGTAACTGGTCAGCGGTTGCAGCACAAAATTAACTAAATCTAATTCTGTTCCAGATGGTTGTTCTCCCTGTGGTGTGCCAATGCCATTTGTAGAGTGCCAATAATTAGCACCATTAATTTTAACATAAGTAATATCCCCCTCAGTATTCCAAGTAAAGGTCATTTTGTCGAGTGTGATGACTGTGTTGCCTAAATTTCTCAAATAAATTCCGAATAATGATTTTTTTGTAGAATCAATAAAGGCCGTACTGACATCAAGATTTAGATTTCCAGCTTCAGTTTGAACAAGGCAGTTTGTTGGTGCGGCCCAATTGGTAAAATATTGGGAGAAGGTTTTGCTTTGTAAACCGCGATTGTCATTATAGGTAAAAGTAATGGTGATAAGTTTAGTGTCAGTATCTGCTGTGCCTCCGACGTCGACTAGGTTACAATTTCCATCTCTTAGTCCAGACGTGATGTTGATTGTTCTGGTTGTTTGATCAATAAGATCAGGCGTGCCGGAAATTTCCCAGTTGTTGCTATTTAAGATTAGTCCATGTGTGCCGAGTGCTAATGAGTTCCAGTTAGTCTTGGCTAAGCCATCTAAAATTTCAAAACTATTGTTAGCCAATTGAGCTAAATTGGATTGTGCTTGAGCTCGTATTTGACTATCAAAATAATGCAAGCCAGTCATCACACCGCCAGCTATCAAAATACCAAAGATGCCAATCGCGATTATGGCTTCAATCAGATTTTGTCCCAAATGTTTTTTCATTTTATTCAATTAAACCAAGGGCATTGATGCTAATGTTTGTATCCATTGCCGAGCGGTCATTTCGTAATAGTAGGGAAGTCGCCTGGGTTGGCGTGCCTGCATTTTTTAAAAAATTGATGTCGGTATTAGCGCTAGCTGAAATTATATTTGAAATTTCATAAGATTGATCGCTGCCTGCAACTTTCGTAGCAAAAGTGAGCCCAGTATAGGTTGTGTAGTTGTGTCCGGAAAAATAAATACCGTGGTTGTTGTTGTCTTGTCCTAAAACAGCTTGGAGTTGAATTTCTCTTATTGATTGCAGGATTTCTTGCTTAACACTCTCGCGTTCGCTGAATTCCTGAAACTTAAAATAAAGTGGGATGCTAACAACAGCAATAATTAAAAAAATACCCACAGTAATACTAACCTCAATTAGTGTGAAGCCGTAATGTCTACGCATATTTAGTTGAATGACTGAGTAATTGAGTAAATTGGAGTAATAATCGAAAGTGCTAGAACAGCCACAATTAAGCCTAAAAATATAAATAAAATCGGTTCTAACATGGTCGAGAGGTTTTTCGATAAGTCATTTAATTCATCTTCTCGTATCGACGCAATATAGGCCAGTGAATCAGCGAGCGTGCCAGATTCTTCACCGACATTAATCACTTGAGTGTCAGTCGGGGGAAAAAGCTTGTGGTGTTGATCGAGTAAGTCAAAAAGATTTTCTCCAGTTTTAATTTTGCCATAAATCTCTTCAATGATTTTTTTGTAGTGCACATTAGAGACTGTTTGGCTGCAAATAATAATGCCTTCATCAATTGTGGAACCACTTTTCAATAAAATACTTAAACTGCGGTAAAACATGGAAAGGCTATAGTTTTTTGAGAAACTGCTTAGGAGAGGGATGTGAAGTATGAGGCGGTGTGTGTAAGGTTTTATTTGTTTTAAGCGGAAAAAGAAGAACAAGGCAATCAAACCGCCAAGAAGGATGGACACAGCTAAGACCCCATGGTTTTCAAAAAAATCTGAAAAGGCAATTAAGATACGGGTAGTCAGTGGGAGTTCAACTCGAAAGTTTTTAAACATTTTAGTTAGCTTGGGCAAAACAAATAAGGAAATCATAATGCCCAAAATCAGTGTGCCGCCTAGAATAATCATAGGGTAGATCATGGCACCAATAATTTGCTTCTTGAGTTTATAGTTTTTTTCTAGCTGTTCAGATAAATATTCCAGGTTTTTGTCCAGGGTGCCAGATTCTTCTCCAATCTTAACAATACTAATGTAGATGTTGGTGAAAACTTTGGGGTGATCTGTTAAGGCCTCACTGAATTTGTGTCCTTGTTCAACTTTACTAATAATCTCTATTAAAACTTCGTGAAATTTACCTTTGGTTTGTTTGTTAATAACACGCAAGGCTTCACTCAGTGTTGAACCAGTTTTTAACATGATCGATAGGTTCTTAGTAAAAAAAAGCACGGCTTTTTTAGAAACCCCGCCGAAATATATTTGCTTTCTTGCTTTCTTGCTTTTTTGATTAAGTGTTTGTTTTGCGACTTTTTGTTGTTTCATATGTAATTTACTCTCTTGTTACACGGAGCAGTTCGTCGATAGTGGTCAGCCCAGCAATAACTTTTTCAAGTCCATCCTCAATCATGGTGACCATGCCTTTTTCCATGGCTTTAATTCTTATTTCTTCGGCATTAGCTTTTTCCATGATCATGTGTTTAATCTCGTCATTCATCTCTAGTATTTCAAAAATGCCGATACGCCCAGTATAGCCAGTGTTTTGACATTTAGAGCAACCCTTACCATAGAAAATTTTAGTGCCAACCTTATCCAACTTAAATCGCTTAACTAAGTCTGGGGAAAGTTGTTTCTGAATTATTTCTATTGTTTCTTTTTCTAGTTTTGTTTCAGTGCGACAATTAGTACAAATTTTTCTAACAAGACGTTGGGCAATTGCAATGTTTATAGTTGACGCGACAAGAAAGGGTTCTACTCCCATATCAATTAAACGGGGGAGAGTCGTTGGGGCGTCGTTAGTATGGAGCGTTGAAAGCACTAAATGTCCAGTCATAGCTGAATTGACGGCGATACTGGCAGTATCTTTGTCTCTAATTTCACCAACCATAATAATGTCTGGATCTTGACGCACAAGGGCGCGTAGCCCATCGGCAAAAGTAAGGTTGGTCTTTGTGTTAACCTGAATTTGGTTAATGCCTTCAATGTCGTACTCAACTGGGTCTTCGATAGTTGAAACGTTAACTTCACGTGTGTTTAAAATTTTTAAAACCGAATAAAGAGTAGTTGTTTTGCCGGCACCGGTTGGACCAGTAACTAAAATCATCCCCCAGGGTTTATCAATATTATTTTGTAATGTTTTGAAGTTTTTTTTGCCCAAACCCAAATTTTCTAAATCATATTGACGCGCTTTTTCTGAGAGTAAGCGCATCACAACCTTTTCGCCGTAAATGACTGGGACGATAGAAATACGCACATCAATTTTTTTATCGCCTGACTTAAAGCGGAGACGACCATCTTGGGCAGCGCGGTGTTCGTCAGTTCGTAAACGAGATAAAATTTTAAGACGAGTAACAATTAAATCATGTAAATTTTTTGGTATTTCAACAATATCATGCATGATGCCATCAATGCGGAAGCGGACATCGGTTTTTAGTTCATGGGGTTCAATGTGAATATCAGAAACTTTATTCTCATAACCTAAAATTAGTATTTTTTCCACGATATTAATGATTGGTAGGTCTTCGGCTTGAGAAATTTTTTCACTAGACATGCTAGCGCTCTCAATCAACTTGTTCAGATCTTTGTCACTTGACTGCAGTGGCAGGCTATTCAGATATTCTCTAATGTTTTCCTCACCCGCATAGTAAGGAATAAGTGGTTGATCGAGTCTTTTTTTTAAATTTTCTATAAAAGCAGTGTTCTGGGGGTTGCAGGTAGCAATGTGGTAGCCATTGTGGTCCTTCTTAAAGATAACAGCACATTCTTTTTGGGCTACTAATTCGGGTAAATATTGGAAACTGTCCTGAAATGGTTTTTCACCAGCCAATTTAGCGTGTTTTATTTTAAATGATTCAGCAATGGCGTCGTTTGCTTTTTCTTCATCAAGCAAGTCATTGGTAATCAAATAATTAAAAAGAGAAATATTTTCAATTCCAGCTTCCTTGAGATGTTTTTCTAGCTCGGGAATTTTTATTGATTTTTGAGCCTTAACTATCTTAACAAACTCATCGTTGGTTATTGCCATAAGATAAATTATTTTATGCTTATATTATAACACAAAAGTGGATTGTTAAGTAAGAGCCTCTTTTGTTGAATGTTGATAGACTTTGAGGTCGTTTGTTGGGTTAGGGTGTTTACTTCAGTTGAAATTGCTCGCTCACAAAATGAAATTCATCTAAAGTTGTTTCAGTCTTTGGCAGTATCCCCACGATAATTACATCGTTGCCAAAGAAGTTTTCAATTGTATCCCCAACTTTGCTAAAGAGTTTTTTTTCGATCATCATTTTGGCTTCACGGGCGCCAATATAGATTGGTAAGTAGTTTTTTTCGCCAAGCTTAATTTGATCAAATCCAGCAATATTGTTTTTCAGTTTTTCAGGTTTCGTGGTTGTGAAATAAAAGTTTTTGATAACTTCATTCTCAGCTACGTATTTAACTGTTGTTTCATTGGTCATTTTGGCCAATGTCGTGTTATTTACGAAATGGTAGCTATCAGCCAAGGTGCCGGTGGCTTCAAGTATGCCCACGATTTTTACATTGGGTAAGCCAAAGAAGTTACTTAGAATGTCACCTGGCCCTTTGATTAAGTTTTCATTTTTCATCATCCTAGCCTCGCTATAACCGATGACCATTTCATCATTCCCCAGGAGTATTGCACCTTCACTGCTTTTAAGATATTCAGGTATTGTGTCTAGACCCAAAAACAATTTAGGGTTACCTTCGGCAAAATTGATTTTGGTTTGATTGGTGGCAATCAAGGTGTTTATACTTGAAGCTGTGGCTATTGAAACTGTAATGTTGGTTTTTTGATTTTCCATGCCGGTACTTAGTTTGGCAAATTCAAAAAACATGAAGCTGAAAATTATGACCATTATTATGGGCGCGATGAGGGATAAGTAGTTTCTTTTTCTCGGACGGAAATATTTCAGTAATAAGGAGTTTGTAACCACGGAAATAGAACTCAGGGCCATCGCTAAACCAGCCAGCTCTGGTTTTAAGACTAAACCCCAGGCCATGAATAATCGCGCGGCGATAGGAATGCCAATGATATTGTAAAATAGGGCAAAAAACATGTTTTGCTTTATCTTACTGACAGTTTCACGGCTTAATTGAATGGCCGTTAGAACATCTCGTAGATCGTTTTTTATAATTACAATCCCACCAGTTTCCATAGCGACGTCAGTCCCGCCACCCATGGCAATACCGAGGTCCGCTTGGGCTAGTGCTGGAGCATCGTTAATCCCGTCCCCAACCATGGCGACTTTGAACCCTTTGGCTTGTAATTTTTTTATTTCATTGGCTTTATCTTGGGGCAAGACTTCGGCTAACACGTTGCTAATGCCAACTTGCTTGGCAATAGCTAGCGCTGTGCGCGCATTGTCTCCGGTTATCATGTACACTTCCAGCCCCTGGTTTTTTAGTTGTTGAATTGCTTCGACGGTCGTTTCTTTTAGAGTGTCAGCGACAGATACGAGACCGATCACTTCTGTCTCGGCCGCCAGAATCATGGTTGTTTTCCCTTCTTCTTCTAATTTGCGAATTTTTCGTTCTATTTTACTAATATCCAAGTTCGCAATGTCGGAAATTAATTTTCGATTACCGAAAAAGTATTTTTTTTTGTTGATGAAGCCTTCAACTCCATGCCCGGGAATAGCCCTGAAGTCAGATACATCATAAAGAGAAATGGATTCCTCCTCGGCATATTTAACGATAGCTTCAGCGAGTGGATGTTCTGATAATTTTTCGATACTGGCCGAGAGTGCAATTAATTCTTCTTCATCTTGTCCAGCTAATTCAACAATATCAGTGACTTCTGGTTTCCCTTTTGTGAGTGTGCCTGTTTTATCAAAGACAATAGCCTTGATTTTGCATGCCGCTTCCAATGGTTCGCCACCTTTGATAAGAATTCCATATTCTGCACCTTTGCCAGTTCCGACGGTGATGGCTGTTGGTGTCGCTAAACCTAAAGCACAAGGGCAGGCAATAACAATGACAGCGGTAAACGCCATGACGCTAAATAACAAAGTGGCATTTAAAAGATAGAACCAGACCAAAAACGTTATAATGGCCAGACCAATAATAATGGGCACGAACCAAGCCGCAATTCTATCTGCAAAGGCTTGAATTGGTGCTTTTGATGATTGGGCATCTTCAATCAATTTTATAATTTGTGCTAAAGTAGTTTCGCTCCCAATTTTTGTGGCCTTAAATTCAAAACTGCCGTGTTTATTGATTGTGCCGCCAATAATAGAGTCACCAATATTTTTTTCGACCGGAATACTTTCGCCAGTGATCATAGATTCGTCCAAGGAAGAGTTGCCTTTGGTGATGACGCCATCAACTGGTATTTTTTCTCCGGGACGGACGACAAGAATATCGTCAACTTGGACTTGTTCAATAGCGATGTCGGTTGTTACATTGTTTTTGATGACGCGGGCTGTTTTTGGCTGAAGTCCCATCAGTTTTTTAATCGCCTCAGACGTTTTGCCTTTTGTTTTAGCCTCTAACCACTTACCTAGTATGACAAAGGTAATTAAGAAAGCGGCTGTTTCAAAATATAGATCAGGTATTTTTCCACCGTTTAAACCTAACAAACTATTATTAGCAAAAACATAATTGACAAAGAGAACCAAACTGTAGATGTAGGCGGTGCTGGTTCCAATAGCAATCAAGCTATCCATGTTGAAGGTTTTCATCTTTAAGCTGCTCCACATCCCACGATAAAAGCCAGCTCCAAGAATAAATTGTACCGGCGTTGTTAAAACGAACGAAATAATACCTATAAATGGCAGTAAGGATACGCTTCCAGGCAAAAATTTAAAGAAATCAAGCAGCATGAAATAAAACATGGGGAGACTCAAAATGAAACCCCAGAGAAATTTTGTAAAATAACTTTTAATAACTTTTTCTTTGCGCAATCTTTCAGTTTCTGGAGAATCTTGGCCTAAGAGCTCTGCTTTATAGCCGGCATTTTTAATGGTTTTTTTAATTTGGTCGGTTGTTACAAGATTGCCATTGTAGGTTACCCGTGCTTTTTCAGAGGCATAGCTAACATTTGCCTCTTTGACGCCGGGGATTTTTTTTAGGCTTCGCTCAATAATATTGGCACAAGAAGTACAATGCATGCCAGTAATACTAAAGGCGGTCCGTTCTTCTGTGTTTGTTGTTTCAGGTTGTGAATGTTGCGAGATATCGATTGTTCTTTGTGTGGCACTGGTGTTGTTGATCGTGGGGTGAGCTTCTGAGGTATTAGAAAAGACACTAAAAAGTTGGCTTAATTTTGAAGAAGCAACTATTTTATCTACTAATTGATCAAGATCAGCTCTGTCTTTTGGAATTTCAAATTCACCTTTTTTGCGTTGAGTTATTTTACCCTGAAAAGATGGCTCGGCCTCTTTTTGATTAAATTCACCATCAACTTCTACCGAAGATTCCATCTTAATTTTAAACGGTTCATTAAAATCAACCGTTTTTTTTTCTATGGAGATGGAAATATTGTCGGGGTCAATTTCTTCCCTAGTAATTTGTGCTTCGTAGCCAGCCTTTTTAATTGCCTCGAGAATTGTTTCTTTTTTTGTTTCATTGGTTGTTTCGACCACAGCTTCTCCTGTCGCAGCATTAACAGTCGTGGATTTGACTCCACTAACATCCTTTAGCTCCATTTGGATTATTTTTTCACAGGAAGGGCAGTGCATGCCTGTGATTTTCAGAAAAAATTTACTCATATGGGGGTTCATTAAATATTATTTATTTAAGGTTAAGCTATTTCTAGTTCAGTTTAATCTATTGATACGGACTTCTTTCTGACTGTCATATTCAGACCAATTATTTTATCTATCTGGCCCCGCCACTACAACCACAGCCACCACCTCCGCCGCAAGATCCGCCGGCATTTTCAGCTCCAGAGGCTGTAAATGTGTTAGCGGGTGCGCTGGTAGCGGCTGCAGCAGTAGCTGGATCAACAACTTCAATGATGCCCGAAACCATACCCATCCAACAGCTGAATTTAAAGCGTCCAGTTTTTGTTGGTGTAAATTCTTTGACACTGACTTTTCCTGGCGTTAGTGGTATTTCATCGGCAAAGAAACTTTTAGCAATCACCGCGTTTGTACAACCACTGGTGCCAGTGTCTGTGATTTCCCATCGAACCGGTACGCCAACTTTAATTTTGAAAGAATTGGGTGTGTAGCCAGAAGCGGAAGCATTCATCTTCAGTAATTGCTGACCATTTACCATTGGTGCTAAGCCCGATAGATTGGCTGATTTTGTAGTTTCTTTTTTGCTAAGATCATTAAAGCTGGTAAAGCCAAGAACATTAAGTTGGGCATTGAATGTATAAAAAGCAAAGAATAAAACTAAAATGCCGGCGACTTTTAAGAAAAAGTCAGACAATTTCTTGTTTTGAGTTAATTTTTCACTAGAATAGCCGATTAGGAGTAAGGTGGGGAGAGTACCCAGAGCAAAACTGATCATAATTAAAGCGCCTTGAAGAGCATTGCCAGAAAGTAGGGCCATGCTTTGAGCCGTAATGGTGAACCCACAAGGTAGAAAAAAAGTTAGGGCACCTAAAATAAAAGTCGAGTAGTGACTTTTAGTCTCATTATTCGTTTGAATTTTTTGACTGATAAATTTTGGTAAGCCAATGCGGAAACGATTAAAGGCTTTAACACCAAGCATTTGTAAAGCCAAGACAAACATAATTAGCGAGACCAGGATGACTAAAAATGGTCCAAAATTTAGCGATAGGTTTAATGTCTTGCCAAGCGCCCCCAAAAGGAAGCCAAAAAAAGCATATGAAATTAAACGTCCGATATTAAACGTGAGGTATGGCGCTAAGCCTTTTTGCGTTTTGGCGGCATTCCATTGTTTTGTCATGGACAAGATTAACCCGCCGACTAATGCGGCACAACTAGAGAGGCCAGCGATAATGCCAAAGATAAAAAATAAAGGGAGGGAAGAATCTTCATTGACATTAACGATACTCGTCAGGCCAAGTTTGTTTAAGCCTAAAAATAATATGATGATACCGAGAGCAACACCAATGACTCCAAAAATATTTTTTGTTTCCATCCCTTTTTGAACAAAAGGTTTTTCAGAGAACTGATAGCCGTCGCCGTTAAATTTATGGTTAAGTTGCTCGGCTGATGGGAATTCTCCGTTGTAATCGATCACGACAGTTTCGGTTTTAAGCGAAGCTTCAACTTTCTGAATGTTTTTGTTCTCCAAGAGCTCTCGTTCAATTAATATTTCGCACGATGGACAGTGCAAACCTTTAACAAAGTAAGTTTTAGTTTTTAAATTTTCTGACATATTTTTTTTATTTGTTAAATAATTTAGTGACTGTTAAAATTTCTTGAGTCATGTCTTGCTTTTGCCTTTCATTTTTGGTGCTCATAGCATTTTTAAAACAGGTTTGCAGGTGGTTCTCCATAAGTAATTGATGGGCTGATTTTAAAAGTCCAATAGCGGCTAAATTTTGCTGCATGACATTGATGCAATATTCATCACCTTCGATCATTTTGATTATCTTGGCTGTTAGACTGTTGGCTTTTTTGAAACTGATGAGAGCCTTAGCTTTTTGCGTAGTCATAATATAAGTTATTATTTATTTTTACCTATACCCAGGGTATAGGTATAGTGTAGCATGTTTAAAAGTATTGTCAAACCAATAGTATTTTGTTCCTCGGCTAATCATGTTAATTATAGTAATAGCGTTTTGTTTCTAAAATAATCATGGTAATCATACAAATCATAGTTAATCATAGTAAGCGAAGCGCACTGATGCTTAAAAACAAAAAAGAGCCATCGTCAGCTCTTTTAAAAGCGTTGTTTACTCGTGTCCCAAAGCATCAATCGGGTTTTTATGGGCCGCTTGTTGCGCAGGATAAAGACCAAAAACTAGCCCCACAAAAACTGACATAAAGACTGCGGCCAAGATGCCTTTCCACGAAACGGAAAAATCCCAATTGTAGCCAAGTAATTGCGCTATCACTGAAACTAAATACGAAAGTAAAACACCTAGTACAATGCCGACTAGACCGCCGATTGAGGTTACGATAACTGATTCAGCGAGGAATTGCCACAAAATGTTTTTATTTTTTGCGCCAAGAGATTTACGTAAACCAATCTCGGGCGTGCGTTCAGTTACAGATACATACATAATATTCATGATACCGACTCCGCCGACTATGAGGGAGATGGAACCAAGGGCTAAAAGCAAAATTTGGATGCCATAGATAATTGTTCCGAGCATGTCCATGGCTTGTTCCATAGTAGTGATAGCAAAATCATCTTTGTCTGGGTCGGTTATTTTATGACGTTCACGCAAAGTTAAGGTGATGTCTTCGGCCGTACTTGAAGAAAGGCTGGTGTCATAGACTTGAGCCAAGATAAAGCTGACGTAATCAATGCCGAGAAGTCTTTTTTGGATGGTTTGTACTGGGATAAAAGCCATGCCATCCATATCTAGGGCAAAGCTAGCGCCTTTTTCTTTTAAAATACCAATTACCTGAAATTTTTCTGAACCAATTTTTATGGATTCACCAACTGCAGGGGAGTCACCAAAAAGATTGTTTTTAAGTTTTGAGCCTAAAACAACCACTTTGCTTAAAGTGCGATCTTCTTCGTTAGTAAAAAACCGTCCAAATTCTACTTCGCTGGTATCGATATCAATAAAACCAGCACCGCAGCCAAAAAGATTCGCTTTTTTAAATTCATTTTCATAACTCAAAATTTCTTGGCCCATGACAGCGGCATAATAGTTTTTGACGTTGGGTAATTTGGCAATAGCTTCAGCATCAGTTAATTTTAAAGTTGTAATTACGGAGCCCCCCACCATGCTAAAAGAATTTTCGCTGGAAGTGTGTGATGTTTGGGGAGTTTTTACTTCCACTTGAATATAATCTGTTCCAAAAGCCTGTACTTCACCAACAATAAATTGTTTAATGGCTTGTCCAATCGATAAAACAGAAATAACTGCGGTAATACCAATGGCTATGCCTAAAATTGTTAATAAAGTGCGTCCCTTGTTTTTGTTTAGGGCGTTTTGTGCAATTTTAACTGAATTGATGAGTAATTCTTTATTCATAATGAAGAGCTGAAATAGGATCTAATTTGGCGGCTTTTCTGGCTGGATATAAGCCAAAAATTAAACCAACAAGGGAAGACATAAAACAGGCGAGGATGATTGAACTTAACGTAATAACAAAGGTCCAATCATAGCCGAGCTTATTAACGACGATTGAGATGAGATAGGAAAGGAGAACGCCAATAACAATGCCAATGATTGCTCCGAGAGTAGTAATAACTAAAGTTTCCAATAAAAATTGATAAATAATTTGTTTAGCTTTAGCGCCGACGGCCTTGCGCAAACCAATTTCTTTAATTCTTTGAGTAACCGCTGCCAACATGATGTTCATAATTCCAATACCACCAACAATTAAAGATATTGAAACAATGGCCAGAAGAAAAAACTGGAGAGAGTTTGTGATGGTGCCTAACATCACTTGAGCATCATTGGTGTTGCGAACAGAAAAATCATCCTTGCCTGGGTCTTTAATATTGTGTCTTGTTCTTAATATGTTTTCAACTTCAGAGACAACATAGTCAGTATTATCTTCGCTATCAACTTTGATGCGCATAAATCCAATGTGCTTGATGCCCAAGATTCTTGTTTGTGCCGTTGTCACTGGAACAAAAACCATGTTATCAACATTTTGGAAACCAGAAGTGCCTTGTGGAGCCATAATGCCAACGATTGTAAAGCTATTTTGTTTGATGTTAATTTTTTGACCGAGCGGATCAGCGCCTTTAAATAAATCATCTTTTATTTGCGAGCCAATAACGGCCACGGTGGCGTTAGTTTTTTTATCTTCTTCTGTAAAAAAATCACCCGATTCTAATTTGGAATCAGCTATGAGAGGGTAGTCAGACGAAACTCCATAAATTGGTGTAACTGTTTTTTGATCTTCCCAAGTTGCGGTCTCAGTTGCACTAACATAAGAGCAAGCTGCCACGACGCTTGGTAGTTCTTTTTTAATCGCTTCAGTATCAGAATCTTTTAATGATGTAATAACAACGCCAAAAACAGCGGCTGGAGGACCGTTTTCATCTGATTTTCCAGGAAGAACACCGATGACGTTTGAGCCGATGCCACGGATTTGGTTGGTAATTAAACTTTCAGCCCCAGCCACAACAGAGGTAATGGTAATAACCGAAGAAATGCCGATGATAATTCCCAGCATTGTCAAAAACGAACGCATTTTATAGCTGCGTAAGTTGGTAAATGATTGTTTGACTGTGGCGCGTATGAGCATGTTATTTTTTTAATTCATCAGTAGCCGAGGCGATCTTGCGGCCTTGAACAAATTGGTCAGAAACAATTTCGCCATCTTTAATTTTGATGATTCTTTTGGCATGGTCAGCTGTATCGCTTTCGTGTGTTACGATGATAATTGTTTTACCCTTGTCGTTTAATTCTTGGAGTAGATGCATAATTTGTCCACCGGTTTTGGAATCGAGGTTGCCGGTTGGTTCGTCAGCTAAAATAATATCTGGATCATTAACTAAAGCTCGGGCGATTGCAACTCTTTGTTTTTCGCCACCAGAAAGTTGGTTTGATAAATAGTCTTGGCGATGTTCCAGACCAACCTCTTTAATAGCGATTGAAGCAAGGGAATTATGCTTGGAAACTGCTTGTTTACTATAAATTAAGGGAAGTTTTACGTTTTCAAAGACAGAGGTACGTGGTAGTAAATTAAATGCTTGGAAAACAAAACCGATTTCTTTGTTTCTAATGTCAGCCATTTCATCATCAGTTAATTTTTCGATGTTTTGGCCTTTGAAGATATATTGACCACCTGTTGGTTTCGTTAAAAAGCCAATAATATGCATCAGCGTCGATTTGCCCGAACCTGATGGTCCCATGATAGCCACAAATTCACCCTTCTCAATAGTAAAGCTAGCTTCTTTTAGGGCTAGAGTTTTGACGTCTTCGTTTTCGTAAACTTTTTGTAGTTTTTTAGCTTCAATTAAAGTCATATTATTTTTGAGTAGTAGTGGAGACAATTATGACATCGCCCACATTAATGCCTTCAAGAATTTCTATGTTTCCATTGGTGCCGCGAATTCCAGTTGTGACTTTTACTTCTTGAACTTCGGTGGTATTTTTTAGAATTCGAACAGTTTTATCTCCGTTGGTTCTGATAATTGCTCGTTGCGGTATAGTCACAATATCATTTTTTTCAGCTGTTAAAATATCAACATTAGCAGTTAAACCGGATTTAATGTTTTCATTCTCCTCTGTAAATTCAAGCGTGACTTTGTAAGTCGGAACGCCATCAATAATAGTTTCAGCTGGATCAACCAAAATTATTTTGGCTTCAAATTTGGTGTCGCTGCCAAAAGCATCAAGAGTTACAGCGGCAGTGTCGCCGATTTTTACGTTGGCAATATCAACTTCAGCTACATTAGCTTCTATTTGGAAGTTATTATCAGAAATTACTTTAATAACAGTTGTGTTTGATTGGATAATTTCACCAACCTTAGCGTCTTGCATGACGACAATGCCATCAATTGGGGAAACAATATTGTTTTTAGCGATTTGAGCCGAGATGTTTCCGATATTAGCTTGGGCATATTTAATTTGAGCTTGTTGAGATCTGACATTGGCTTCAGCTAATTTAACCTGAGATTCTTGAGCATTGATTTGTTCTTGAGTGGAACCTGCGCGTTTGAGTAAGAGTGTGTTTTGTGATGATTGTAAAGTGTTTTGAGAAGTATTGACCGCGGCTAAGGCTGTAGCAATGGTCGAAGTGTTGGTTGCTTTCTGAGCTTTAATTGCATTTTCATTAGTGGCAATAGAAGTTATTTGTGCATCTACATAGCTTTTTTGAGTATTGAGGCTGCTGATGTCGGTTGTGGAAAGTGGAGACAATGAAATCGCATTAAAGGTTTGACGTACTTGTTGCATGGCAGCTTTCGTTGCCGTTAATGCGACATTAATATTTTCTTCAGTCGGGGTTTGAAAGGCGGTGTTGACTAGTCCCTTGGCTCCGCCATTTAAACTGTTTAATCCTGAGTTGCTCATTCGTCCGGCATTGTAACCACCGAGTAATGA
Organism: Parcubacteria group bacterium GW2011_GWA2_40_23; assembly: GCA_000996245.1. Taxonomy (GTDB): domain Bacteria; phylum Patescibacteriota; class Patescibacteriia; order UBA11705; family JABHMO01; genus GWC2-39-14. Next base: position 22,547 of record LBYP01000001.1, read on the forward strand.
GACTACGGCAAAACTTTTCGCATCGGCGAGGCGGGTTCCTTCTGGAGTGGAATCTCCAAAATAAGTATTTTGTATGTCTGTAATTGTAAATAGAGCATAAAGACCAACATTTACGGCATCACTTAATCCGGCGTTGGTAACTTCAAGTTGTTTTTGTAGATCAGTTATGGCTTTTGTTTTAGAATTTTCATAAGCGATTTGGGCATCAGCTAAACTATTTTGGGCGCCGGTGACAGTTTCTTCGGCAATGACCATTTCCTCGGGACGGGTGCCACTTTTAAGTTCATTTAATTTTGACTGTTGAGTCGCTAGCGCTGATTCGTAATTCATTAGTAGGGCACGACTACTCTCGAGAGAAGCAGCCGCTTGACTGCTTTGTGCAAATAAATCATTGCTAGTTAAACTAGCTAGTAATTGGCCAGATTTTACAACATCACCAACTTTAACATTGATTTTTGCGACTTTTCCGGGTTTTTCAAAGGCTAACTCAACATTATTGGCAGCTTTGACTGTACCAGTAACACTGACTTCTTGTGTTAAGTTCGATTTCTCTGCTACAACCGTGGTGTAAATGGGGTCTGTGTTCTTTCTTGATAAAAGGATTCCCCCAATCATAATAATTAAAATGATCCCGATAATGATGTAGAATTTTTTCAGCTTAAAAATTTTGGGTAGATTCATATAGTTTATTATTTTTGGTAAATGTTAGTTGCCATTAATCATATTAATCATGATAATCATTGTAATCATAGTAATGTTCGTTGCCACTAATCATATTAATCATAAGAATCAGGGTAATCATAGTAATGTTTGTTGCCGCTGCTAATCATATTAATCATGATAATCATTGTAATCATAGTAATGTTTGTTGCCACTAATCATATTAATCATGATAATCATTGTAATCATAGTCTTTCGTAATGCTTAAAAAGTTTTTGATATATATTAATTAAATCTTTTTTGTCTTTTTCGTTTAGAGGAGAGAGAAAGTTAATCATTTTACTTTTTATGTTTTTCTGTGTTGTTTCCAGGAATTTTTTGCCCGTTTTTGTTAATTCTAGATAAACGTTACGACGATCTTGTTTCTCGTGCTTACGGGACAGTAGCTTTTTGTCTTCGAGTTTATTAATGAAACAGGTAATAGAGGGTGGCGTGATACCAAAAAGACGAGCCAGGTCTTTCATGCGGGTCTTTTCTTGACTGTTGATGAAGGAGAGGGCTTCAAATTGAATCATTTTTTCTGCTGAGATTTGAGTGGTTTTTTGCAGTTGTGAGAAAATGAGGCGTTTTAGGTTAAAAATGGTTTCGATTAGTTGTTCTGTGTTTTGTGTAGACATATTTAGTTTATCTAACTATTATGTTTTCTAAGTATAACAGGGCGGATAAAAAAAACAATGTTTGGCGTTGCGTGAAGATGCTTGGGTTTGTTTTGAAGTGTTCAATTGAAAAAGACAATTTGGGTGGTTTTTTGATTGATTTTTTATCACAGATGATGTAAAATTGCATTAGTTTGTAAACAATTTAACTTTATTACTAAATATGTTCGAACAATCCTTTAAAAACATTGATAATATTCTCCATACTGATTCTGGCTGTGGAACTGAGTTGGATTATGTTGAGCAAACGTCCTGGATTCTCTTTTTGAAGTATCTTGATGACTTAGAAGAGACCAAGAAAACTGAAGCCGCACTTGCCGGTAAAAAGTATGAGTATATTTTGTCCTCTGAGTATCGTTGGAACTCTTGGGCTTGCCCGAAAAACGGAGGTGGCAAATTGGATCATAATAAATCATTAGACGGTGACGATTTGAAGGATTTTGTGAATAATAAACTTTTCCCATATTTGAAACGATTCAAAGCTGAAGAACCAAATACCATCGAATATAAAATTGGAGAAATTTTTTCTGAATTAAAAAATAAAATCTCTAGCGGCTATAAGTTGCGAGAGATTTTAAATATTGTTGATGACATGCATTTTCGACTTTACGAAGAAAAACATGAGCTGTCGCATCTTTATGAAGCTAAGATCAAGAACATGGGTAACGCGGGTCGGAATGGTGGTGAATACTATACGCCCCGCCCTTTAATTAAAACAATTGTAAAAGTTGTTGCACCAAAAATTGGTGACACTATTTATGACGGTGCTTGTGGGAGTGCAGGGTTTTTGGTGGAAGCATATAAATATTTAACAGAAAATCAGGCCAAGCTTTCTTCTAAACAAATGGAAATATTACAGACAAAAACTTTTTATGGAAAAGAAATAAAATCCCTCGCTTACATCATTGGCATTATGAATATGATTTTGCACGGCATTGAAGCGCCGAATATCCGCCACATGAACACATTGGCAGAAAACATTAATGATATTCAAGAAAAAGATCGGTTTGATATTATTTTGGCCAATCCGCCTTTTGGTGCTGGTATTGGACGAGAGATTCAACAGAACTTTCCAATTAAGACAGGTGAAACTGCTTTTCTTTTCTTGCAACATTTTATAAAAATTTTGAAAGCTGGTGGGCGAGCCGGTATTGTTATCAAAAATACTTTTCTTTCTAATACAGATAATGCGAGCGTTTCCCTAAGAAAATTACTTTTGGAAAACTGCAATCTGCACACGGTTTTGGATTTGCCTGGCGGTGCTTTTCAAGGTGCTGGGGTGAAAACTGTAGTTTTATTCTTTGAAAAGGGCGCGCCAACGAAAAAGGTTTGGTTTTATCAGCTTAATCTTGCTCGCAATCTTGGCAAAGGGAATCCTTTGAATGAAAATGATTTGGTGGAATTTGTGGAACTGCAAAAAACTAAAGCAGATAGTGAAAATTCGTGGTCGATTGATGTGACAAAAGTTGATCAAAATACTTTTGATTTGTCGGTGAAGAATCCAACCAAAAGCAATGAGGTGGCTTTGAGAGAGCCGAAGGAGATTTTGGAGGATATGAAAAGTATTGATGATAATGTAAAAAATATTTTGGAACAAATTGGGGAAATAATATAATAAATAATTTTATAAGGTATGATAGATGAAACTATAAAGATTTCTCTTAATAAGGGTTATGAAAATATAAAAAAAGTTGACGAAAATGGTGTTGAATATTGGCAGGCGAGGGAGCTGATGCCATTGTTGGGTTATGAGGTATGGCAAAAGGCCGAAGATGTGATTGGTAGGGCTGCAAGGGCCTGTGTTAATAGCGGTCAGGCTGTGGATAACCATTTTAACCTTTCCAGTAAAATGGTTGAGATAGGCTCAAATACAGTCCGCGAAGTGCGTGACTGGAAATTGGATCGTTTTGCATGTTATTTAGTTGCACAAAATGGCGACTCGAATAAGCAGGAGATTGCTTTGGCACAGACCTACTTTGCCATTCAAACCAGAAGACAAGAGATGTTCGAGCAGCTTACAGAAGATGATAAACGTTTATTTATAAGGGGTGAAGTATCAGATGAGAATAAGAAACTGTTTAGCACAGCAAAAAGTGCGGGTGTTACTAAGTTTGGTTCTTTTAATGATGCTGGTTATAGAGGGCTTTATGGAATGTCACTCGTCGAAGTAGAAGAAAGAAAGAATGTCAGAAAGGGTGAACTGCTTGATAGAGCAGGAACGACGGAGTTGGCGGCTAATTTGTTTCGGATTACTCAAACAAAAGAAAAGATAAAAAAGGATAATATCCGTGGTGATTATGATGCGTCGCAGACTCATTTTATGGTCGGTGGCAAAGTTAGGCAAACCATAAAAGATATTGGAGGGACTACGCCAGAAAATTTGCCAGCGGAAAGACATATCAAAGAATTGAAGAGCAGAAAGAAGAAACTCTTAAAAAGGAATAACAGTGAGAATTAATTTTATATGAATGAAAAAATTTTACAAAAATATATTCAACTAATTAACGATGTCGATTCTTCTATCCGAGTCGCGTGCGATGGTTGGCCTGATACAACAGTTGTAAGTAGAGTTGTAACGGAGGCGATGAATTTAATAAAAAAAACCTGTGGCGAAGCGAGCGATCATTATATCCGTCTAAAAGAAATTACAAAAGGGGATAATTATCACCCCGATAATGCAACTCAGTATAAAGGTGTCATAGAAGCTGCCTATAATGATTATAGGGATGGTTTCGCTAATCTTGATTTTTTTGTAAGAGCAGAAATTTTTGAGGATTTTTTATCTATGGCTGAATATCTTCTTTCAGAAGGATATTATGTCCCAGCCGCATCTTTGGTTGGTGGTGTACTTGAAGATTTTTTGAGAAAATTGTGTGATAAAAACGTTGTTTCTTATCAGACGAAAACAAAGATTAATTCTCTGAATGTTGATTTGGCAAAAGCTGGTGTTTATACTGCTTTGGTCTCAAAAGAGATTATTGCAAAGGCTGATATTAGGAATAATGCTGATCATGGTAAACCAAATGCATTTAACAAACAGGATGTTGAAGATATGGTAAAATGGGTTCGTAGGTTTATTGTCGATTTCTCACAATAAAATTTAAAAGATATGGACTGGCAAACAAAAAAACTTCGTGATGTTTGTGATGTAATTGCTGGCCAATCGCCAGAAGGTAAATTTTATAATAAGTCTGGAAATGGTGTACCCTTTTATCAGGGCAAAAAAGAATTTGGCGAAAAAATAGTTGGAAAACCAACAACTTGGACAACTAAAGTTACAAAGGAAGCATTGAGTGGCGATATTCTAATGTCGGTGAGAGCACCGGTTGGACCAACTAATTTTGCTACAGAAAAAATCTGTATCGGTCGTGGTCTTGCCGCAATTAGGGTTGGTAAAGATATCGATAAGTTTTTTCTATTTAATTTTTTGCAGTTATATGAAAGTAAAATAGTTGGTAATAAAGGTGCTGTGTTTGATTCAATTAGCAAAACACAGATAGAAAATATTGAGATATTATTGCCACCTCTACCCGAACAGAAATCCATCGTCGCCAAACTCGACGCTCTTTCCACTGAAACTAAAAAACTGGAAGCAATTTATAAACAAAAACTGGCGGATTTGGAAGAATTGAAAAAGTCAGTGTTGAAGAAGGCGTTTAGTGGGGTGTTATAATGCTGGTTCTTGATTTTCGAAAGAATGCTTTAAAGTTATAATTGTAAATCAGATCTTGTAGTTTACTGTTAATTATGTTAAAATTAGCAGTAAGTTAACAGAAGGGATAAAAATAATAAATTTAGCCAAATAATATGATTGAAAAACCTCCCAAATGGGAAGAACTATTATCAGGGGAGCTTATTAGGAAAGTTCATGATTCTAAGGAAACTCAAGAAATTTTGAGTAAGGCACAAAAGGAATATGTTTATTGGGATAAATTTAAGTATTATTTATTTCCTAAAAATGTAACACCCAAAGAGGCCTGGGCATTCTTAAAAATTTCAAGATCCTCAAATGAAAAAACTCCCATTAAGTCTATTACAGGGAGCACTTTTACTTATAATCTTCCAAAAAGTTTATATCAAAAATTAAATTTTATTGACACTCACGGAGCGGGTTTGCTTAAGAGTTTTAAAGACAGACCTTCAAGTACACAGACAGTAAAATATATAATTAGCAGTTTGGCTGAAGAAGCTATCGCTTCTAGTCAAATTGAGGGCGCTAATACTACACATAAGGTGGCGAAAGAAATGATTTTATCTCAAAGAAAACCACGTAACAGAAGTGAACAAATGATCGTAAATAACTATTTGGCTATGCAAAGGGTCTCCGAATGGAAAGACATGGATTTAACAGAACAAATGTTGCTTGATCTGCAAAAGACCATCACAGACCAAACAATTGATGAGCCTACTAGTGTTGGTAGGTTTAGGAATGATGAGGATCAAATAGTTGTAAGCGATCCAATAACAGGCGAGATAGCGCATATTCCGTTTAAACGAGAAAAGATGTTGTCTGAATTAAAGAGGTTGATTGATTATGCTAATAAGCCGGAGGACGATGATGACTTTACTCATCCTGTTGTAAAAGCGACTATTTTGCATTTTTGGTTTGCCTATTTACACCCTTTTGTAGACGGTAACGGGAGATCCTCAAGAGCTCTTTTTTATTGGTATTTATTAAAAAATAATTATTGGCTTATAGAGTATATTTCTGTTTCTAGAACAATTAAACAAAGTAGAAAAGCATATGACAATGCGTTCTTGTATAGCGAAAATGATGATAATGACTTGACCTATTTTTTGCTTTATAATGCCGAGATATTCAAAAAATCAATTCTTCAATTTTTGGAATATTTTGCGGAAAAAATGAAAGAGGTTGATGAATCGAAGAAGACCACTTCGTTGTTGGGTATATTTAATTCCAGACAAGTTATGTTGCTTAAATATTTTCTTTCTCATATTGATGAATACACTGACGTTATAACACATCAAAATAAGCACGGAATATCACGTCCTTCCGCTTATAATGATCTTAGCTTTTTGGTGGGAAAAGGATATCTTGCGAAGACAAGAAAAGGAAAGAGGTTAGTGTATATGCCAAATGCAACAAAAATTAAAGAAATATTTAATTAGTTATGAATGAATCAGAAACTAGAGCTGAATATATTGACCCCAAACTCAAAGCAAGTGGTTGGGGTGAAGTCGAAGGGTCAAAAGTTCTAAGAGAATTTAGAATTACCGATGGTCGTATCCAAACGGGCGGACTTCGAGGTAAACCTGAAATTGCTGATTACATTTTAGTTTATAAAAATTGTAAGATTGGTGTAATTGAAGCCAAGGCTGAAAATTTAGAAGCAACTGAAGGTGCAGCACAAGCAAAATCTTATGCGCAAAAACTGCAAATAGATTATACCTATGCCACAAATGGCAAAGAGATTTATGAAATATCGATGGGTACGGGTAAAGAAAAAAGTATTGCTGATTTCCCGACACCTGATGAATTGTGGAATAAAACTTTTTCAAATCAAAATGAATGGAAAGAAAAATTTGCTAATCAACCAAACGAAGGCGAATATGGGAAACGTTATTATCAAGAAATTGCAATTAATAATGTGTTAAATGCTGTTGCAGAAGACAAAACAAGAATTCTTTTGACCATGGCCACTGGAACTGGGAAAACAGCGGTGGCATTCCAAATCGCCTGGAAACTTTTTCAAACTCGTTGGAGTTTAAACCCAGACGGTGGTCGACGGCCAAGAATTTTATTTTTAGCAGATCGAAATATTTTAGCTGATCAAGCTTTTAATTCATTCTCAGCTTTCGATAAAGACGCACTTGTTCGCATAAATCCGTTAGATATTCGTAAAAAAGGCGCAGTTCCAAAAAGTGGAAGCGTCTTTTTCACTATTTTTCAAACTTTTATGAGTGGCCCTGATGGGACGCCTTATTTTGGGGATTACCCAGCAGATTTTTTTGATTTTATAGTTATTGATGAGTGCCATAGAGGTGGAGCTAACGACGAAAGTAATTGGCGCGGAATATTAGAATATTTCTTTCCAGCCGTACAACTTGGTTTAACAGCTACGCCAAAGCGCAAAGATAACGTCGATACATATAAATATTTTGGCGAACCTGTATATACATATTCGCTTAAGGAAGGTGTTAATGATGGTTTTTTGACTCCATTTAAGGTTAAAAGAATTCAAACTACCTTAGATGATTATGTTTATACTTCGGATGATCAAATAATTGAAGGAGAAGTTGAGGTTGGTAAAGTTTATACGGAACCAGAGTTCAATAGAACTATTGTAATTGAACAACGAGAAGCAAAACGTGTAAAAGTATTTCTTGATGACATTAATCAAAACGAGAAGTCAATCATTTTCTGTGCAACTCAGGGACACGCTCTTTTGATTCGTGATTTAATAAATCAAATGAAAAACAGTAAAGATCCTAATTACTGTGTACGAGTAACAGCAAATGACGGCGCACGAGGAGATCAATTTTTGAGAGAATTCCAAGATAATGAAAAGACCATCCCAACGATTTTAACTACATCACAAAAACTTTCAACAGGTGTTGATGCACGCAACATTCGTAATATAGTATTAATGCGTCCAGTAAACTCGATGATTGAATTCAAACAAATTATTGGGCGAGGGACTAGACTTTTTGATGGGAAAGAATATTTTACCATCTATGATTTCGTTGATGCATATAAGCATTTTTCTGATCCAGAATGGGATGGTGAACCTGTAGATGAGTCTACCGAGAGAGAACCGAAGATCAAAAAATTGAAAGCTGTAGTGGAAACATTACCACAGCCTGAACCAATATATGAACCAATGGAAAAGTTGAAAATAAAGTTGCGTGATGGTAAGGAGCGAGAAATTAAACATATGATTTCTACTTCATTTTGGAGTGCCGACGGGAAACCAATATCCATCCAGGAATTTATGGATAACATGTTTGGTGCTATGCCTGAGTTCTTTAAGAGTGAAGAAGAATTACGGAAAATTTGGTCGAATCCAACTACACGTAAAGTGTTTTTAGATAAAATTGCTGAAAAAGGCTATGGCAAGGATGAATTAGAGACTTTGCAAAAAATGGTTGATGCTGAACAAAGCGATTTATTTGACGTTCTAACTTATATTTCATTTTTAACACAACCTATTTCAAGAGTGGAAAGAGTTGAACAAACAAAAGATAAAATTTTCAAAGGACTTGATGCAAAACAAAAGGAATTTTTAGATTTCGTTTTGACAAAATATGAAGAGAAAGGTGTTGAAGAATTAGATGAGGACAAGTTGCCCATACTGTTAAATTTAAAATATCATGCCATAGCTGATGCTGAACAATTGCTCGGAAGCGTCGATGACATCCGATCAATTTTCTTCAATTTTCAGAAGAATTTATATGCTAAACTAAGTAATAAATAATGTCTGATTAAATTGGTTCACTTAAAAGGAGTAAATTTTTATGTCGCCTAAATACAACTTAGACAAAATTAAACATGCCACTGATGCACCTACCTTCCAAAAGGCGATTGGTTTGTATGAGGGTGGCAAAGTCATAAACTTTCATGAGGATTTTGGTCGTTTTAGTGCGACAGTTTTAGGCACAGAACCGTATATGGTTTATGTTGATGGCAATCATTATGGTCAAGGTGCTTGTGATTGTTATCTGGGGCAAAACGATACTCTTTGTAAACACATGGTGGCAGTAGCAATTTACGCTGTTTTGAATGGTCAGGAGTTGAGTTCTACGGATAAAAATATAATTACAGAACTTGTTTGTAGTGCTAAGTCGGGAGCATTAAACAAAGAAGATTTAGCGGTGGTTAAAAAAAATATCACTTCTTCTATTAAGTATATTAAAGCTTATGTCGGTCCGTCGAGGACTTGGTTTGCCTATCAAAACTCCTTGGATGAGGGGTGCTCCCGTTTGTCAGAGATTGTGTGCAGTCTGCCCATTAGTCTGCAAACTGCAAAATTAATTGTTAATTTGCTTTTACGTCTTGATAAGAAGTTATGCCAGGGTGGAGTTGATGATTCCAACGGTACCGTTGGTGGATTTATAGAAGAACTTGTTAAAGTCCTGGAAGACTTTGTAAAAGCTGATGCTTCTTGTTTAGCATCTTTTAATGAATTAAAAAACAGGGAAACATGTTTTGGCTGGGAAGAGCCTCTTCTTAAATTACTTATCTAGTTTTTGTGTTTTATGCTCCCTGTTCTATCACGAATCAGGAATTTTGTTTTCTTGTTCTCGAATGCTACGATATCATTATAAAACCTAAAAATAAATTATGTTAAAACGTTTTGCGTTCGTGATGATTTTGGCTTTCCTTTTATTACCGCAAATTACTTTGGCCGATGGTGCTGCTTTTATTCCTGGCCCATACGATGATCGTTGGGATTATAATCAGGAATCCACTCAGTCGGCCATCATTGATTTTAAAAATGGCACGCAAAAAATGCTTTTGAATGTAGGTTTTGAATCTGCTGAAGTCGACACAGTTTGGCTTTTCCCGGTGCCAGCTCAACCAGAAAAAATAATTATTGATGTAGTCGAAGATGTTCCAAATCTTCGTGGAGAAGAACTAGGTGATAGTGCCAAATCACAGCTGGATATTTCTAGACGTGGTTTGTTGGCCTTACAAGTGTATGCTATTCCTTTTGCGTTAAGTCATAGATATTCTGGTTCTGGTGGAACAGGCGTGTCTTTGGGTGGTGCTGGTTTTGGTGCGTCAGATGGCAAGTCCGCAGATGTTCTTGTCTATGAAACCATTGAAAAAGAGGGCATTACGTCACAAATAATTACCGCCAAGACTTCTGTTGGACTTTTTAAATATTTAAGAGAAAAGAATCTGAATATTAAGGGTGGCAGTATTCCTGCACTGGACGAATATGTTGGTAAAGATTTTTCTTTTGTGGTTTCTTGGATTTCAACACAAAATAAGCCGGATAAGAGTCGCCAAGAGGTAGAAGATAAACTTTTACGCTTTTCTAATAATTATTTTCAAGAGTCTAATGGTATTAAAAAAGATTTTTTGAAAGGAATTCAAACGCAATTTCCTGATAATTATCTTGCTTATACGTCAGCCGTTTATCAGGGATCGCATGTCGGAGGTGATTATCTAATTATAAATACTGAGTTTAAGAACAAGTTGGTGGATTTGTTACTGCAATCGCCAGAATTACTAATAGAAGATACGTATTATGATTATAGGGGGGCTGAGAGTAAGGTCCGTGGCGTTTTCGTTAGTTTCCCTACGGAAAAAGCTTTTTATCCATTAAAGTTGACGAGTGTCTATGGCAGTGAAATTATTCCTACTGATATTCGTCTTGTTGGGTATGTGGAACCGCAAACTTATAAGGATATTGCCCCGTATGTTGAGACAAGTTATTATTTTGAGTCTGATTATTATGATACTTATGGTACTCCTAAGAATTTGTTTGGGTGGGAAAATAATCAGTCGATACGTTATACAAAAGTTACTTTGAAGGCACCATCTAAATTATTTACACAAGATCTTTGGTTTACCCCGAATAATAGTATCAAGTTGTCTGTTCTTGAATTGCTTGGTCGATCTTTCTTTTTCACTTTTATACCGTTATTTCTGATTTGTTCATTTTTAGCTGGTATCTTTGCTGCTTGGATTGCGTTTTGGGGAAGATTGGAATCTCGTCGTAAACTATGGAGGTATGGTTTATTAAGTTGGTTTAATTTTTTTAGTATATTTGCAGTCATGTTAGTTGTTTTCTTCTCGAGAACAAGAAGTTTAGACGAAGCACATAAGGCAACTCTAGTTGGATTAAAGTCCCAGGGTTTATCAACCTGGGCTATTCATTCAAAGGACTATGGTCGAAAATTGTTGTTCGTGATATTGTTCTCTTTGACTTATGTCGCCCTGGTTTTATTCTTTTGCTGGATTTTGCGTGTAATTCTGTAATCATTTAATCATGGTAATCATTTAATCATAGAAATCATAGTAATGGTGCTGTGTCTGAGCTAAATCACAGTCATCATAAAAATCATAGTTAATCATAGTAATGGTGCTGTGTCGAGCTAAATCACAGTCATCATAAAAATCATAGTTAATCATAGTAATGGTGCTGTGTCTGAGCTAAATCACAGTCATCACAAAAATCATAGTTAATCATAGTAAGTATGGTCAGAAAGTATAACAATGTCTTTGTAACTGGCGACACGCATTTGGGCGATGTTGTTTTTAATTATGAGGACAAGCTTGTTGATGCCATAAAACAAGATAATTTTGATGCCATTATCTTCGGCGGAGATACTTTTGATTCTTGGCGTGGAGGCTCTATTAAAGATATTCTTGCTAAGTACGATCAGTTGTTTAAGTTTTTACAAAAATTGAAAAGTAAGGTCGTATTTATCAGAGGGAACCATGATCCGCATATCGATGTGTTGAAAAGATTGGGGTTCTCAGTACGTAAACGATTTAAATATATTGGATCATTAGGTGAGCGTGTTAAGGTTGTTCATGGGCATGAGTTTGATGATACTTGTAAGCGTTGGGAGTTTTTTATCAAGAGAATTGCTTATATTGAGAATAAAATTAATCAATGTCTCACAAAAGTAGACAATGAAACTTTTATTCGTTTTATGAATTTGATTAAACTTAACAAAATTGATTTACAAAGAGTTTTGAGTAGTTTCCGCGAGCGAGTTAATAATTATCGTAATACCGACGCCTTCCTCTTTGGACACACTCATTTGCCTATGACAGAGGAGCTGGGGAAGGTGAAGTTTTACAATTGGGGTGGCTGGCAAAAGGATTTTGGATCAAACCCACATTTCATTATCCACAAAGACGGTAAGTTTAGTAATATTGATATAAAATAAAAATTCCGTGGCTTATTGGCCGACGGGATTTTTTATTCTGTCTACAACGTCTTATTTAGTCTTTGCCAAAGTTTTTATGCAACGTGTGCAGGCCTTTGTTCTCTTGCCATCAATAGTTTTGATTTGAAGATTTGGATATTGTCTTGCTTTGGTGGCAATACGAGAATGACTGCGTGTGGTTGTTGCTTTTGGACCTTTACCGCAAATTTCGCAAATTCTTGACATATAATAGGTTAATATCTTTAGATGGTCATATACTAACATGTATGATATAATTTATCAAGTTTTATGATATTAATGAATTTTTTCGACAATCCCATTATTATCATCCCTTGGCTAGCCGCTATTATTATTGCTTTAACGGTGCACGAATTTTCTCATGCATTGGCAGCGACATTATTGGGCGATTCAACAGCCAAGGATGAAGGTCGGTTGACTCTAAACCCTCTGGCACATGTCAGTTGGATCGGTTTTTTTATGCTGTTGCTTGTTGGTTTCGGTTGGGGAAAACCAGTCCCGTTTAACCCCTATAACCTCAAATATCAGCGTTTTGGGCCAGCTTTAGTTGCTGTTGCTGGACCATTTTCTAACCTAATTTTAGCTATTATTTCTGGTGTTGCCCTTAAATTAGTTGTTATTTCAGGTTTTGTTTCAGTAAATAATCTTCTTTTTCAGTTTTTATTCACTTTGATTTCGTTAAACATTGTTTTACTATTATTCAATTTGTTACCTTTTCCTCCTTTAGACGGCTCAAAGATCCTTTTTGCCTTTTTATCTGGACCAAAATATTACGCATTTAGACAATTGTTAGAAACTCAAGGACCATTCTTTTTGATGTTATTGCTAATTTTCGACAATTTTTTGAATATTAACATTTTTGGCTCTATTTTTTCAGTTGTGATCAATTTCGTTTACAGTATTTTGCTTTAAAATCTTCAGGATCAGCTTCTTGACGTATATTATTTCATGTGCTATCCTGTGGTTAATTATTATAGCCTAAATTAAGCTAATTTTTATTTTCCGAGAACATAATTTATGCCAACAACTAATCAATTGATTCGAAAAGGACGCCAAAGCACAAGCAAAAAGACAAAGTCTCCTGCCATGCAAACTGTTTTGAATACAATCAAGAGAACTCGCAATACGCTACCAAAAGGTGCTGCTTTTAAGCGTGGTGTTTGTGTTAAAGTAACTACAACAACACCAAAGAAACCTAACTCAGCTCTCCGAAAAATTGCTCGTGTTCGTTTATCAAATGGACAAGAAGTTACCGCCTATATTCCGGGAGAAGGACATAATTTACAAGAACACTCAATCGTCATGATCCGTGGTGGACGTGTGTCAGATTTACCAGGTGTTCGTTATCATATTGTACGTGGTGTTTACGATACCCATGGAGTAGAGGGAAGAAAGAATTCTCGTTCACTTTATGGCGCTAAGAAAGCTACTAAATAATTGAATCGCTTATGAGAGGAAAACAAGCTCCAAAAAGAAAAATTAAGCCAGATAGTAAGTATAATAGTACTTTAGTGGCTAAATTTATTAATTACATCATGGAACGTGGCAAAAAATCAGTCGCTGAACAAATTGTTTACGATTGTTTTAATATTATTGATGATCAAATTAAATCAGGTAAGATTGCTAAGGAAAATGAAAATGCTCTTAATGTTTTTGATCTCGCAGTAAAAAACGTTTCACCGCAAATTGAAGTTAAAAGTAAACGGGTTGGTGGTGGTAATTATCAAATCCCAATTCCAGTTCGTGGCGAACGCAAATACTATTTAGCTTTTCATTGGTTAATCAATGCTGCTACTTCAAAAAAAGGTAGACCAATGGCCAAAAAGTTAGCTGACGAATTAATTGCTGCTTTGAATAATGAAGGTGATGCTATTAAAAAGAAAAATGATGTGCATCGTATGGCAGAAGCCAATCGCGCCTTTGCTCATTTCGCACGTGGTTAAATATTAAATTATTAGTTTTAAAATTGTATGCCTCGTGAATATAGCCTTGAAAACACCCGTAATATCGGGATTATTGCTCACATTGATGCTGGTAAAACAACAGTTTCAGAACGTATTTTGTTTTATACTGGCAAGAAACATAAAATAGGTGAAGTTCATGAAGGCGCAGCTGAAATGGATTGGATGGATCAAGAGCGAGAACGCGGTATTACTATTACTTCAGCCGCTACGACTTGTTTTTGGAAGGGGATACGCATCAATTTAATTGATACTCCCGGGCACGTTGATTTTACTGCAGAAGTTGAACGTTCACTCCGTGTTTTAGACGGCGGTGTGGTTGTTTTTGATGGCGTTGCTGGTGTGGAACCACAATCAGAAACTGTGTGGCATCAAGCGGACAAATATCATGTGCCACGCATTGCTTTTATTAACAAAATGGATCGCATGGGCGCTGATTTCTACGCTGATTTAGCTTCCATCCACGATCGTTTAACTAAAGATGCTCACCCAATTCAATTGCCAATAGGATCAGCTGAAACCTTTAAAGGTATTATCGATTTATTAACTCGCGTTGCCTATATTTTTGAAGATGATTTAGGTGTCAAGGTGACCGAAATAGAAATCCCAGCTGATATGAAAGATAAAGTTGAAGAATATCGCGCCAAGTTGGTTGAGGCGATTGCTGAAAATGATGAAGTGCTGATGGACAAATATTTAAATGGTCAAGAAATTTCAATTGAAGAGTTAAAGCCAGTTTTGCATAAAGCGATTGTTGATAATAAGATTGTTCCTGTGGCTACAGGTAGCGCTTTAAAGAATAAAGGAATTCAACAATTGTTAGATGCTGTTGTTGATTACTTGCCAAACCCCTTAGAAATTCCACCACTAGAAGCTATTGATCCCAAGGATCCTGAAAAAACAATCACTATTAAGCCAGATGATACTGCATCATTTGCAGGTTTAGCTTTTAAAATTGCGACTGACCCCTTTGTGGGCAAGTTGTGTTTTGTGCGTGTTTATTCTGGTGTTTTAAAATCAGGTTCTTATATTGTTAATGTTAATACTGGAGAAAAAGAACGTGTCGGACGTTTGGTACGTATGCACGCTAACCACCGCGAAGAAATTACTGAAGTTTATGCTGGTGAAATTGCAGCTATTATTGGTTTAAAAAATACTTTTACTGGTCACACTCTTTGCGATGAAGATCATAAGGTTCTTTTGGAAATGATTACCTTTCCTGAACCAGTTATTGATTTGGCTATTGAACCAAAAACAAAGGCTGATCAAGAGAAAATGGGTATTGCATTACAAAAATTGGCTGAAGAAGATCCAACGTTCAGAGTACGCACAGACGAAGAAACTATGCAGACTGTTATTGCTGGTATGGGTGAATTACACCTTGAAGTTTTGGTCGAACGAATGAAACGTGAGTTTAAGGTAGAAGCCAATGTTGGAAAGCCTCAGGTTGCTTTTAAAGAAACAATTAAAAAAGAAGCAGAAGCGGAAGGCAAATATATTAAACAATCTGGAGGCCGTGGACAATATGGTCATTGTTGGATTAAAGTTGCACCGCTAGAACGTGGTGGTGGCTTTCAATTTGTGGATGAAGTTAAAGGTGGTTCTATTCCACGTGAATATATCCCTGCTATTGAAAAAGGTATTAAAGAAGCTTTAAGCCGTGGTATTTTAGCTGGTTATCCTGTTTTAGATATTAAGGCTACTGTTTTTGATGGTTCCTTCCATGAAGTTGACTCTTCTGAAGCTGCTTTCAAAATCGCTGGTTCAATGGCTTTCCAAGAAGCTGCCCGTAAGGCTGAGCCAGTTGTATTAGAGCCGATTATGAAGATTGAAGTTGTTGTGGCTGAAAAATATTTGGGGGATGTTGTGGGAGATCTAAATTCTCGCCGCGCCCAAATTAGTGAAATGAAAGACAGAGGAAATACCAAAGTTATCGATGCTACAGCACCTCTTTCTGAAATGTTTGGATACGCTACACAATTACGTTCAATTACACAGGGTCGCGGTAGTTATTCAATGGAATTTAAGCATTATGCTGATGTCCCAGGTAATGTTCTTAAGGAAATGCTAGAAGCTAAAAAGAAATAGAAGCTAAAAGAGAAAGAAATATTATGTTGATAGATAAATGGACAAAAATATTTTCTTTAGTGAAAAAAACAGGGGATAAAGTCATCATCTTTGATGAAAAAGGTATTGATACGTTAGTGGTTATGCCCTTTGATCAGTATGAGCGACTTATTTCTCAATCTACGCAGGTAAAAGGGTTGACAGAAGATGAAATGTTAGATAGAATAAACCAGGATATTGCGCGCTGGCAGGCGACGCAAAAAGAAACACAACCAGTAGTTGAAAATTTAGAAAAAGAATCTGTTTCTGATGATAAAGATGAAGAAGACGAACGTTATTATGTCGAACCGTTAGAATAGCCTTGCCAAAAAGAGAAATTGTGATATAATTTATATACGTAAAAATTTTAAATAATTAATTTTAAGCGACTGGATGAAACCCTACTTTAGGTGGGGGTCGCTGACGGAGAAATATACAATGGTCGCAACATTTGAACGAACTAAACCGCATGTAAACATCGGAACAATTGGTCACGTTGACCACGGTAAGACAACATTAACTGCCGCTATTTTGAAGTACTTACGAGGCAAGGGTGGAGTAGCACAAGACAAGGGTATTGATGACTTGGATAAAGCTCCAGAATCAAAGGCTCGTGGTATTACTATTGCTACAGCTCACGTTGAGTATGAGACAGAAAAAAGACACTATGCACACGTAGATTGTCCGGGGCATGCTGATTATGTAAAAAACATGATTACTGGTGCTGCTCAGATGGATGGTGCTATCGTTGTTGTAGCTGCTACTGATGGTCCTATGCCTCAAACTCGCGAACACATTTTGTTAGCTCGCCAAGTAGGTGTGCCATCAATCGTCGTTTTCTTAAACAAAGTTGATTTAGTTGAAGATAAAGAATTAATTGACCTAGTTGAAGAAGAAGTTCGTGATTTATTAAAGAAATATGAATTCCCAGGAGATGAAACACCAATTATTCGTGGTTCAGCTCTAAAAGCTTTAGAAAATCCAACAGATCCAGAAGCTACAAAGTGTATCCAGGAATTGCTTGATGCTGTTGATTCATTTATCCCGGAACCAGTTCGTGAAATCGATAAACCTTTCTTGATGCCTATTGAAGACATCTTCTCAATTGAAGGTCGTGGTACAGTTGTTACTGGACGTGTCGAACGTGGTATGGTAAAGGTTAATGAAGACATTGAAATTATCGGTTTAAAAGCAACCGCTAAGAGCGTGGTAACTGGTATCGAAATGTTCAATAAACAATTACAAGAAGGCCGTGCTGGAGATAATGCTGGTATCCTTTTACGCGGCATCAAAAAGGAAGACGTTGAGCGTGGTCAAGTTATTGCTAAACCAGGTTCAGTTACTCCTCATTCAGAGTTTGAAGGTAAAGTCTATGTTTTATCAAAAGACGAAGGTGGTCGTCATAAACCATTCTTCAAAGGATATAAGCCACAATTCTATATTAGAACAACAGATGTTACGGGTGAGGTAGAATTACCAGCAGGAACTGAAATGGTTATGCCTGGTGATACTGTTGTTTTGAATATTAAATTGATTTCACCTGTTGCGCTCGAAGAACAACAACGTTTTGCTATCCGCGAAGGTGGAAAGACTATTGGTGCTGGTGTTGTTAATAAGATTATTAAATAAACAGACATGGCAGACGAGAAGATAGACAAGAATATCCAGCGTGTTAGGATCAAAATCAAAGCCTATGATCACAAGGTTATTGATCAATCGACACAGAAAATTATGGAAGCTTGTGAGCGTACTGGGGCAGAGATTCGAGGCCCCATACCTTTGCCAGTAGCGAAAAAACGCTATACTGTAAACCGTTCTACCTTTGTTCATAAGGATGCTCGGGATCAGTATGAAATGCGTGTCCATAAGCGTCTTATTGATATCCTTAACCCAACAGCGAAAACGATAGATTCTCTTATGAATTTGAATTTACCAGCTGGGGTTGACATAGAAATAAAAATGTAATAGAATACATTCGAAATCCCCTGGGCTAGCGGCGCAATAACCGTTTACACGAAGTGTTGTGTTGCCGACCAGAGAGGAGCGGAGAATAGCAACTTGAAACGCGACATAAAAATTTAAGACAAGCGACTTATAAAACCGGGGGTTATAGAACCCATTGACCGGACTTAAGTCCGGTCTTTTGATTATAAAGTAGTATGAAATTCCTTATTGGCAAAAAACAAGAGATGCAGCAGGTCTTTGCTGAAGATGGAACAGCTCAAACAGTTACTTCTGTTATAGCTGGTCCCTGTTTTGTTACTGCCAAGAAAAGTATTGAAAAAGACGGTTATTCTGCTGTTCAATTCGCTTGGGAAGAACTTCCAGCTAAAAAAGCCAATAAACCCTTATTGGGTTTTTTGAAAAAGATTTTTAATAAAGATATTGCTTACCGTCACATCAGAGAATGCCGTTTCCCAGAAGGAGACAAAATGATTAATGAGTTAACACCAGGGCAAAAGGTGGACGTTAGTATGTTTAATGTTGGAGATTTGGTTGATGTTGTAGGTACTTCAAAGGGTCGTGGGTTTCAAGGTGTAGTTAAACGTCATGGATTTCATGGTATGCCTAAATCACACGGACATAAAGATCAAGAGAGAATGCCTGGTTCTATTGGTGCGGGTGGTGTTCAACGTGTGTTTAAAGGAAAGCGTATGGGTGGTCACATGGGGGATCAATCTGTAACTGTAAAAAATCTTAAAGTAGTAGCTATTGATTTAGATACAAATAAATTACTTCTTGGTGGCTCTATCCCGGGTTGTCGCAATGGTCTTTTATTCATGCGCACTAAAGGTGATTTTGAAATTAATAAACCTGCCGCACCGGTTGTTGAACCTGTAGTTGAGGTAGAAAAGAAAGAAGAAACCAACATTTAATAAAAGTATGGTCAAAGCCAAATTATACAATAAAGAAGGGCAGGAAAAGGGTGAGGTTCAATTGAACCCAAAGATTTTTGAAATTGAAGCTAACGAAATCTTGGTTAAGCAAGCTATTGAGGCTGTTTTGGCAAATCGTCGTTTAGTTATAGCAGACACAAAAAATCGTGGCGAAGTTCGAGGTGGTGGGAAAAAACCATGGAATCAAAAGGGTACTGGGCGCGCTCGTCATGGTTCTATACGTTCTCCTCTTTGGAGAGGCGGTGGTGTTACCTTCGGTCCAAATACAGATAGAAATTTCACCAAGAAAATAAACAAGAAGGTTCGTACTACGGCTTTGTTAATGGCATTATCAGATAAGGTGAAAAATGAAAAAACAATAGTTATTGACGAGTTGAATGCAGCAACTGGTAAGACCAAGGAATTATCACAGGCTTTGAAAGGAATGAAATTTAACCGTGGTTTAATTGTTTTGCCTAAGATGGAGAAAAATTTAGTGCGAGCATTGAATAATTTGCCACGCATTGAACTCATCGCCGCTAATAGTTTAAATGTTTATGATGTCGTGAAGGCCTATCGAGTATTGTTTGTGGAGGCTGCCTTAAAAGAAACTGAAAAAACATTTTTGAGTAAATAAGTATGAGTTTTTTAAATAAAATATTAAAGAAGACTGATGACGAAACTCTAGAGAAGAAAGAGCCTGTAGTTAAAGTTGCAAAGAAAGATGAAGAAAAAAAAGAAGAGGTTTTGTTAACTCATCAGAACAAAACAAAGAAACATGACGATCCATTGGCTTATCGTGTTATCTTGAAGCCTCTGATAACGGAAAAATCAACAGATTTAGCACAGTTGAATAAATATGTCTTTGTTGTCCCTGTGACAGCAAACAAGAACTCTGTTGCTGAAAGAATCTTCGGTATTTATGGAGTTAAACCAGTTAAAGTTAATATAATCAGACGCCCAGGCAAAGTGGTTCGCTCTGGACGCAAATCCGGCACCACTAAGAGCTATAAAAAAGCAATTGTTACCTTAGCTCCGGGTGAAAAAATTGAAGTCTACGAAGGAGTTTAGAATTAATATATGGCGATAAAAATTTACAAACCAACCGGAAATGCACGACGCCAAATGAGCGTGGTAGATTCTTCTAATCTTTCCAAAGCTCGTCCAGTAAAGAGATTGATTTCGATTATCAAAAAAACGGGTGGTCGTAATTCTCAAGGCAAGATTACTATTCGTCATCATGGTGGTGGCGCCAAGCAGTTTTATCGCATGGTTGATTTTAAGCGAGATAAATTTAATATTCCGGCTACTGTTAAGGCTTTGGAATATGATCCAAATCGTACTGCACACATCGCTCTATTACAATATGCTGATGGTGAAAAAAGATATATTATTGCCCCAGCAGGTATTCAAGTTGGCGATTCATTAATATCATCAAAAGAAAGCGTAAAGATACAAGTTGGTAATTGTACAAGATTAGAAAATATTTCAGTTGGCTCTTTAATTCATAATGTTGAATTATCAGCCGGTATGGGAGCAAAAATGGTGCGTACAGCAGGTGCCTGGGCTAAGCTCATGGCGATTGAAGGAAAGTATGCCCAAATAAAAATGCCTTCTTCTGAAGTCCGCCTAATCGATAAGAATTGTATGGCAACGCTAGGTGAAGTTGGTAATGCCGAGAAAATGCATGTTAAAATAGGTAAGGCCGGCCGTAATCGCCATCTGGGTATTCGTCCAACCGTTCGTGGTAAGGCTATGAACCCAGTAGATCACCCACATGGTGGTGGTGAGGGGCACAACCCGATTGGTCTGAAGCACCCAAAGACGCCTTGGGGCAAGCCAGCGCTTGGTGTGTTAACACGAAAGCGAAAGAAACAATCAAGCAAGTTCATTGTTCGTAAACGACAGAATAAGAGACTCAAGAAATAATCACGAAAATATTACATATGTCACGAAGTCTTAAAAAAGGACCATATATAGATCCTAAGTTGATAAAGAAGATCTTGAACCTGAAACCAGGAGAAAAGAAAACTATCAAGACTTGGGCTCGAAGATCAACAATCACTCCAGAAATGGTCGGACATACTTTTGGTGTGCATAATGGTAAGGATTTTCTTGATGTTTACGTTGTTGAGAATATGGTTGGCCATAAGTTGGGAGAATTTTCATTAACGAGAAAGTTTATTGGTCATGGTGGTAAGATGGCGAAAGAACAAGCTAAAGGACCAGCACCCGTTGTTAGTAAGCCTGCAGCTAAACCAGCTACTAAAAAATAATCAATGATATGCAAGTAAAGGCAAAAGCAAAATACATCCACATCGCACCAAGAAAAGTTCGCCTCGTCGCTGGGGTAGTGCGTGGTCTTGATGTTGACTTGGCTTTACAAAAGTTATCTGTCATGGACAAACGTTCTGTGGCTCCGGTTCAGAAGTTATTAGATTCAGCCATTGCTAGTGCTGAGCACAATTATGAATTAACAAAAAACAATTTATTTATAGAAAGAATTATAGTTAATGATGGCCCAACAAATTTTCGGTGGATGCAAAAAGCTTTTGGTCGTGCGACTCCACTTAGACATCGTACTTCCATAATTGATATTATATTGGCTGAAAAGAATCCGGAAAGTAAGTCGAAAGCAAAGAAGAAAAAAGGAAAAGAGCAAATTGCTACAGAAGTAATTGCAGACGAGGTTAAGGAAACAAAGGACATTAAGAAAGATGATCATAAGGTTGCGAAACATCCAGGTTTGCGGAAGGGAAGTGAAAAAAGTTTAATAAAGAAAGTTTTTCGCAGAAAAACCGGAATGTAAAAATATTTAATATGGGTAAAAAAATAAATCCAAAAGTATTCCGACTAGGGCAAACGAGAACTTGGGACTCGCGCTGGTTTTCTAGTAAAAATTTTAGCAATCTTTTGCAACAAGATATTTTAATCAAAAAGTTTTTAAATAAAAAGTTAGAAGGTGCTTTTGTTTCAAGAATTGAAATCGAAAGAACCGCTAAAGAAGTTAATGTTATTGTTACTTCTGCTCGTCCTGGTGTCATCATCGGTCGTGGCGGGGTAGGAGTAGAAGATCTAAAGAAGGAAATCAAAAGACAATATTTGAAAGATAGAAAAATTGCTGTAAATATTAATATTAAGGAAGTAGAGAATGTTAATACTGATGCCACAATTGTTGGTTTGGGTATTAAGGCAGATATTGAAAAGCGTATCCCTTTCCGTCGCGCCATGAAGCAAGCTATTAATAAGGTAGAGAAGGCTGGCGCCAAGGGGGTTAAGGTTCAAATATCTGGACGTTTAAATGGAGTAGAAATTGCGCGTTCAGAAAAATTATTATCAGGTAAAGTTCCATTACATACTATCCGTGCTGATGTAGATTATGCGCAGATAGAAGCCTTCACTCTTTATGGAGTTATCGGTATAAAAGTGTGGATTTACCGCGGTGACATTTTTAATGTAAAAAAAGTAGAAACTACAAAAGAATAAGATATTAAGATATGTTAACGCCAAAAAAAGTAAAACATCGTAAATGGCAGAAGGGTCGTGGACGCGATAGAGAATCGGTCGCTACCCGCATGGTTGATATTTCTTTTGGGCAATATGGTTTAAAGGCTATAACAGCTGGTTGGATTGATTCTAGACAAATCGAGGCTTCTCGCCGAGCGATTACACGTCATATTAAACGTGGTGGTAAGGTCTGGATTCGTATTTTCCCAGATAGACCAGTTAGCTCTAAGGGATCACAAACAACTATGGGTGGCGGTAAAGGCAACCCTGACAAATATGTTGCCGTTGTAAAACCAGGAACAATTATGTTTGAAATGGATGGTGTTGCAGAGGATATTGCTAAAGAAGCCTTAAGATTGGCATCACATAAGTTGCCAGTAAAGACAAGATTCATTGCTAAGTAATTTATTATATGAAGCTGCGCGAATTAAAAGATAAAACAACAGACGAATTACAGAAACTCTATAAAGAGCTTTGTGTTAAAAGACAAGAGTTTAATTTTAAAGTTGCCAGCAAGCAAATGAAGAATGTTCGTGATATGCGCAAGCTAAAGATTAATACAGCTCAAATCTTAACGATTTTAAAGATAAGAAAAGAAGTAAAATAATTATATGGAACAAGCAGCAAAAAAAATCAGCCGCCGTTTTGAAGGCGAAGTGGTAAGTACCAAAATGGATAAAACAGCTGTAGTTTTAGTTGCTCGAACTGTTAGACACAAAAAGTATTTAAAACAATATATCGTGAGCCGTAAATATAAGGCTCATGATGAGAAAAATGAATGTAAAGTTGGTGAAAAAGTTGAAATCCGTGAATGTTGTCCTATGAGTAAAGATAAAAAATGGATTATTGTTAGAAAAGTTAAGTAATATTTTATATGATACAACACAGAACTATGTTAAAATCCGCGGATAATACAGGAGCTAAAATTCTCCAATGTATTAGAGTTCTTGGTGGATATAAAAAGCGCTATGCGCGTATTGGTGATGTTGTTAATATTACTATTAAAGTAGCTAAGCCACATAGTATGGTTAAAAAAGGTGAGGTTCATCATGCTGTGGTTGTCAGAACTGCCAAGGAAGTCCGTCGTCATGATGGGTCATATATACGTTTTGATGAAAATGCTGTTGTGCTTATCGATAATAAAACCAAGGAACCAAAAGGCACACGTATTTTTGGACCAGTAGCTAGAGAATTAAGACAATTCGGATTTAATAAAATTATTTCATTAGCACCCGAGGTGCTTTAAATATTGGATATGAAGTTAAGAAAAGGCGATAAAGTACAAATTATTAAAGGTAAAGACCGCGTCCGCAAGACAAAAGCGGGCGAAAAAATGACCAAGGGTAACCAAGGTAAAGTTATTGCGGTTTTGCCAGAGAAAGCACGCCTAGTAATTGAAGGTTTGAATTTACGTTATAAACATATTCGTCCAAAACGTGAAGGTGAAAAAGGCCAAAGAGTTGAATTACCAACTTCAATTTCAATATCTAACGTAATGTTGGTTTGTCCTAAGTGTAGTAAAGCTACACGCGTTGGTTACCGTCTTTTGGACTCAGATATTAAGGGTAAGAAAAAGGTACGTATTTGTAAAAAATGTGGAGAAGCAATTGATTAGTATATAAATTTATGAATAATTTGTTAAAACAATATCGAGAGACAATTGCCCCAGCATTGATGGCCAAGTTTAGTTATAAAAACAAAATGGCTGTGCCAAACCTAAATAAGGTTGTGCTTAATGTTGGTATGGGACAATCATTGAAAGACAAAGAATTCATTGAAGCTGTGGTGAAAACCTTAGAAAGAATCACAGGGCAAAGACCAGTAAAAACAATAGCAAAAAAAGCTATTTCAAACTTTAAGATTCGCGAAGGACAAGTTATTGGTGCTATGGTAACGTTACGTGGAAACATGATGTGGGATTTTATAGAAAAACTAATTAAGGTCACATTACCACGTGTACGCGACTTTAGAGGTATTTCAACCACTGGTTTTGATAAAAAGGGTAGTTATTCATTAGGATTAAAAGAATATATTTGTTTCCCAGAAATACAGCAGGATGAAGTTGAACGTTTGCATGGTTTGCAAGTAAACGTAGTCACTACAGCACAAACAGCAGCTGAAGGCAGAGAATTATTGACATATCTTGGATTTCCATTTAAAACAGAAGAGAATAAATAATATATATGGCAACAGAAGCACAAATCGCAAAATCAAAAGGAAAGCAGAAATTTCCAACACGAAAAGTTAATCGTTGCTGGAAGTGCGGTCGCCGACATGGTTATATGCGAGACTTTGATTTATGCCGTATTTGTTTTCGTGAATTAGCTGACCGTGGTGAGATCCCGGGCATAACAAGAAGTAGTTGGTAATTATTAATGATAAATTAAGTGACTAAGTAAAACACTATGATGGATCCTATTGCTGACATGTTAACTAGAATTCGCAACGCAGCGATGGCGAAAAAGAAAGAAGTTTTGGTTCCATATTCCAGAATAAAGTTTGAAATTGCAAAAATTTTAGAAAAAGAAAGATATGTGGCTAGTGTCGGAATAAGTGAAGAAGGAGCTAAAATGTTAATATTGGGATTAAAATATACCGATTCAAAGTCTGTTATTTCTAGTATTAAAAGAATCAGCACTGTGGGACGAAGAATGTATATTAAGTATGGTGATATTAAACCAGTTTTAAATGGATTTGGTATCATGATTATATCAACCTCAAGTGGTATTATGACTGGTAGGGAAGCGAAACGTGCGAAGATGGGTGGTGAGGTGCTTTGCGAGATTTACTAAAAAGTTAGAAAGAATATATGTCAAGAATCGGAAAAAAACCAATTGAACTTACAGACAAAGTCGAAGTAAAAATCGAGGGTGATTTAATTACTGTTAAAGGACCTAAGGGAACTTTAACTCAAAAAATTCATCCCTTAGTTAAGGTTGCTGTTCAAGACGGTCAGATCCTTGTATCAGTTGATAAGCCAGAAGATTGTAATGAAAATGCTCTCTGGGGTTTGTTCCGAAGTTTGATCAATAATATGGTTGTTGGTGTTACTAATGGCTTTGAAAAGAAATTGGAAATTAATGGTGTCGGTTATAAAGCAAGAGTTGAAGGATCAAAGAAATTAATTTTGAATGTCGGGTATTCTCATCCAGTTGATTTTGAATTAGCACCTGGTATTTTTTGCCAAGTAGAAAACAATGTTATTACAATTACCGGAATCGACAAGCAATTAGTAGGTGAAACTGCTGCTAATATTAGAAAAGTAAGAAAACCAGAACCATATAAAGGTAAAGGTATTAAGTATGCTGATGAAGTTCTACGTCGAAAAGCAGGTAAAACTGCAGCCAAGTCAGCCTAAAGATTAATATATGCCACAAAGAGAACAACAAAAAAGACAGTTGAATGTAATTTTACGAAAGAACCGTACCAGAAAACAAATTATTGGTAAGACTGAACAACCACGTCTCTCTGTTTTTCGCAGCTTAAAACATTTTTATTTACAAATTATTGATGATAATAAAGGTATTACTCTTTGTGCTGCTAGCGACAAAGATGTTGCAGCTAAGGGGAAGACTGGTATGGAAATAGCTATTGCGGTGGGAACTGAAATTGCTAAACGCGCAGTAGAAAAAAAGATTAATCAGGTCGTTTTTGATCGAGGTGCTTATAGATATCATGGTTGCGTCAAGGCAGCAGCTGATGCTGCTCGAGCTGGCGGCTTAAAATTTTAAACATTGAATAGATAAGATACAATATGGAAGATCAAAAAACACGTGGAAAAGAAGGTGGACGAGACAAATTCCGACGTACAGCTTCAAAGGAACCACAAGAGTTTGAACAAAAAATTGTGGATTTAGCACGTGTCACACGTGTTATGGCTGGCGGCAAGAGAATGCGTTTCCGCGCCTGTGTTGCTTTAGGCGACAAAAAGGGTCGTGTGGGTTTTGGTTTGGCTAAGGGTGCTGATGTAACTATCGCTGTAACAAAAGCCGTCAACAAAGCAAAAAAAGACTTAATTCAAATTCCGATTATTAATGAAACAATCCCACATCAAATCGTTTTTAAAAAAGGTGCTGCTTTAATTTTATTGAAACCCGCACCTAAAGGAACTGGTATTAAGGCGGGTGGTGCTATGCGTATTGTTTTAGAATTAGCCGGTGTGCCAAATGTGGTTGGTAAAATTCTTGGAACAAATAACAAAGTAAGTAATGTTAAAGCTTTGATTGAAGCGTTAACGTCATTTAAGACACGTCCTGTAAAGAGATCAGCTGTGGCTAGGATAGAGAAGACAGTTGAAAAGACTCCAATAAAGAAGGAGACAAAATAATATGGAAATTACATTACATACTCTAGGCCATAAACATAAAACCCGAAAAAACCTTGGTCGTGGCAATGCCTCTGGTCATGGTACTACTGCTGGTCGTGGTAGCAAGGGACAAAGATCACGTTCTGGTGGAAAAAAGGGGTTAAAGTTAAAAGGCTTCAGACAAAATTTACTTAATTTACCAAAATTCAAGGGCATGAAGAGCCCACGTTCTAAGAATCAGATTGTTAAATTAAGTGATTTAGTCAAAAAGTTTACTTCTGAGAAGCTAGTAAACCCAGGAACATTATTGGAAAAAGGATTAATACGAAATACAGTTGATCCTGTTAAGGTGTTGCTTGATGTAAAAGAGATTAAATTAGAACAACAATTTGAAATTTCTTCAATATTGGTCTCAAAAACAGTTCGTGAAATTTTAGAAAAGGCTGGTGCTAAGTTTTTAGACCCAGAAGAAGACAAAGCAGAAGTCGTGTAAAAAATAGAAATTTATGCTAGAAAAACTAACACAAATCTGGAAGCTGAAAGAATTGCGCAACAAGATTTTATTTGTTTTGGCCATGTTATTGGTTTTTCGTTTTACAGCACATATACCGATTCCAGGAGTGAACTTGGAAAATTTAAAAGACTTTTTTTCTTCAAATCAGATTTTAGGTTTAATGAACATCTTCTCTGGTGGTGGGATGCAGAACTTTTCCATTGTTATGATGGGGGTAGCGCCATATATTACAGCTTCAATTATTTTTCAATTGTTAGCCATGATTATCCCTAAATTGGAAGAATGGATGAAAGAACCAGCTGGTCGTCAAAAAGTTAATTTGTATACTCGTATTGCAACCGTACCTTTGTCAATATTGCAGGCCTATAGCATGATTTCTTTGCTTAGAAATTCGCCCAAACCAATTATTGAAAATTTAGATTGGTTCAATCTAAGCGCCATGTTAATTACTATCACTGCCGGTACGATGCTTTTGATGTGGATTGGAGAATTGATAACAGAAAAAAAGATCGGGAATGGAATTTCATTATTGATTTTTGCTGGTATCGTAGCTCGAGTGCCTCAGGCGATATCTGAAGTCGTCTTGAATTTTAATCAACAACAAGTTACTAACTTTGTAATTTTTGGCATTATTGCCTTAATTACTATTATCGGTGTTGTGATTATAACTGAAGGGCAGAGAAACATTCCAGTATCTTATGCTAAGCGTGTTCGTGGAATGAAAATGTATGGCGGAATGAATACCCATTTACCAATTCGTGTTAATACAGCCGGTGTTATCCCAATTATTTTTGCAATTTCAATTATTCTTTTTCCGCCGATGATTGCACAATTTTTGATGAGGGTGCAGAATGCTATTGTTCATAATGTTGCCCAGACAATCATTAATGTGTTTAATAATCAATTGTTCTACGGTATTCTATACTTTATTTTAGTTTTTGGATTTACATATTTTTATACCGCGGTTATTTTTCATCCATATCAAATTGCAGAAAATTTGCAGAAGAATGGGGGTTTCATCCCAGGTATACGTCCAGGAACACATACTGCACAATATTTACAAAATACTATTAGCCGAATTACATTAACAGGAGCTTTGTTTCTAGGTATTATTTCTGTTTTACCGCTTCTTATGCAAAATGCAACAGGCATGCAATCTATGGTGATTGGCGGGACAAGTTTATTGATCGTTGTAAGTGTGGTCATTGAAATGATTAAACAAGTCGAAGCGCAAATGACCATGCGCGATTATGAAGGATTCTAGTCAATTAAATAAAAAGAGCTGGTCAGGTACCAGCTTTTTTGTTAAACTTAAAATAGTTAAATTAACACTATGAAACAAAAAAGGAAATTGTTCATTTTTATTGGTCCTCCTGGGTCAGGTAAGGGGACACAAGCTGAATTACTAACTCGTGAATATAACATTAATTATTTTTCTGTGGGTGAAATTTTGCGTACCGAGGTTAGGAATAAAACAAAACTCGGACGTGAAGTAGCGGCCTATTTACGCTCAGGACAATTAGCTCCAGATGAGGTTGTATCTAAAATTATGTTTGGTAAGCTAAAAAGAAGTCGTAAAGATATTATTTTTGATGGATTCCCTCGTAATGTAGATCAGGCAGTTTCTTTGGATATGGAACTTGATAAGATGAAGATTCAGCGTGTTGTCTTTGAGATAACCTTACCAACAAAAAAAATCGTTGAAAGAATTATGGGACGTCGCTATTGTGTCTGCGGAAAGACTTACCATATAAAACATAATCCACCCGTGAGAAACAATGTTTGTGATAGCTGCGGCCGACGTTTAAAAACTAGGGCTGATGCTAAATCAGATGTTATTGTCAAGAGACAAGAAATTTATTTATTACAAACAGCAAAAGTTCTGCATTTTTATAAAGCGGATGGAGGCTATTTGTTGAAGAAGATTAATGGGGATAGAACGATACCAGTTATAAATCAGGAAATAAATAATATTATTAAAGAGTTAAAATGATCCGTTTAAAAAGTCCAGATGAAATTAGTTTATTAAGACAGGGCGGTAAAATATTAGCCTCAGTTTTGCGTCAAGTTGTAGCTGAAACAAAAGCTGGAAAAACAACAGCAGAACTGGACGCTCTGGCTGAACGTCTTATATTGGAGGCCGGAGGGGAACCTTCATTTAAAGGCTATGGAGGGCCTAAAAACCCCTTTCCAGCGACTCTTTGTACCTCTGTTAACTCAGAGTTAGTTCATGGGATCCCTAATGATTATATCTTACGCGATGGGGACATAGTTAGTCTTGATGTAGGAATGCGTTATCCTAAAAAAACAGGTTTATACACTGATATGGCTACCACGGTTATAATCGGTAAAGTAAGCCCTGCAGTTGAAAAGCTAGTTAAGGTTACAAAGAAGGCTCTTCAATTATGGATTAAATTAATAAAACCAGGAGAACAGTTAAATTATATTGGTGGCAAAGTTCAAGATTATATTGAAAATGAGGGTTTTGGTGTAGTGCGTGATTTGGTTGGTCATGGAGTTGGTCATGAGGTACATGAGGACCCACCAATTCCAAATTATTTTACAAATGGTTTAAAAGTAGAGTTAAAAGAAGGTATGGTTTTAGCCTTGGAGCCAATGGTTAGCCTTGGCGATTATCGAATCAGAACATTAAACGATGAGTGGACAGTTGTTATGCGAGACAATAGTTTATGCTCCCACGAGGAACATACAATTGTTGTTACAAAACGTGGCTGTGAAGTTTTAACCGAGTAAATATGCGTATTGAAAAGAAAATTTTACCAGAATATTTCAAGAAAGTGGCTTGTGGTGATAAAAATTTTGAATTGCGTTTAGCAGATTGGGAGTGCCACCCCGGAGATGTTCTTATCCTTCGTGAGTGGGATTTAAAAACAAAGCAATATACTGGTTCATCAATTGAAAAAGAAGTTACCTGTGTGCTCAAAACAAAGGATCAAACTTTTTTTAGCGATGAAGATGTTAACAAATACGGTTTTCAAGTAATTGGTTTTAAATAATATGAATTGTTTAGGTCTTGATTGGGGTAAAAGTAAATTGGGCGTCGCACTAGGTGACGATGGGATCAAAATTTCCACACCTTTTAAAATTATTAAGTTCAAAACATACTCCGAGGCAATTCAAGACCTCAAAAAACTTATTTTAGAAGAGCAGGCAGGGCGCTTGGTAATTGGTCGACCAAAAAATTTGGCTGGATTGGAGTTTGTATCAAATGATTTTGAGAATTTTTTAACAGAATTAAAAAAGCTGAATCTTCCAATCAGCTTCGAAGATGAACGTCTTTCAACAAAAGTGGCAGTCAAAAAGAATATCGAAAGACGTAATCATAGAAATCAAGATGATGATGACTTAGCCGCTTCAGAAATTTTGCAATCTTACTTTGATAAATTGTAATTATGGATAAAGCCTTTAAAACAGAGGCGATAGTCCTCACTAAAAAAAACTGGAGGGAAAATGATCTCCTTTTTTCTTTCTATACAAAAGATTTTGGTAAAATTGAAGCAGTTGTTACGGGTGCCAGAAGATCCAAGAGTAAGTTGATCGGTCCACTTTCTAGCGTTGGCTTGATTGAAATACTTTTTGTTAAAGGAAAGGTTCAAAATAAAATTACGCATACTTATTTATTGTCGCCGTGGCCATTCAAAACCCTAGAAGAATTCCATTTTTTGTTAGCTGTGCGTGAAATTATCGCTCGTTTTGTTCAGGTTGGAGTTCCCAGTAAACCATTGTGGCAACTTTTGAAATGGTTTTCGGAAAAGTTAGTTGCATCTGAGAATAATGAGACAAAAAGATTACTGCTTAATATTTTCATGATTAGGTCTTTGCAGATTTTAGGTTATGATTTAAAAACAGACAACTGTGTCCAATGTGAATTACCAATTAATTCAGTCAGAAGATTTAGTTTTAATCACAAAGGTTTTGTGTGTACGAAATGTCACGGTGGGGATATGAACACTTCACAAAAAATGTTTGAAACAATAAAAAAAATCCAGAATCAGGATTTTATTAAGGAATTAAGTATCGATAAATCTTCTAACAAAGAACTGTTTATTTTTTTAAAGAAGTATCTGCAGTATTTTCTAGAAAGGGAAGTGCGAAGTTTGTCTCTAATTTAATTTTGTTAGT
The DNA here is from genome assembly GCA_000996245.1 of Parcubacteria group bacterium GW2011_GWA2_40_23. Lineage (GTDB taxonomy): Bacteria > Patescibacteriota > Patescibacteriia > UBA11705 > JABHMO01 > GWC2-39-14. Next base: position 54,223 of record LBYP01000001.1, read on the forward strand.
CCGTTGGCAATATCCAGGCAGGCCTGGGTATATTTTTTTAGGTTTGTTTTCTGTTTCTCGGTAATTTTATCACAAGCCCAGCCCCAATGATAAGAAATATTATCTCCAATCGTTGGATTTTGTAAAAAACTTTTGTGTAAAAGTTTAAAAGATATGTTTTTATCAATTGTCTCTGACAGTTTTAGCCTATTATTTTCGTAAACTAAGCGTTGTGTTTCAACGATTAAATCGTTCTCGGAAATTTTTTTAACTTTACCCCAACCAATGCGGCAACTATCCATTGATTCAAGCGTATGGGGAACTGCTAAATGACCAGTCCTAAAATATATATTCAAAACATGAAAACAGTGATGGGGGATGGCACCTCGAGGGATTTTACCCATGAGCAACTCTAAGTCTTTTGGTTGGAGTTTTTTCTTAAGATGGAGGCCATCAACAAAGTGCGAGTATAAACGTTTCATCGAAACATTCTCAAGCAATTCATTCCCGAGCCAATAAGCTTCGACTATACGTGCGTCAAAAACATCCTTTATTTTATTCGATTCAGCAATCAATTTTAAATAGGGAAAGAGTGTTTGAAATTCTTTTAATAACGCAGATAAGCCAGGATCACTGACATTCTCGGTATTATAAGCAAAAAGTTCCTCATTGTTTGGGCCACCACAATATTGCAGCCGGTTGGGCATGAAAGCATAACGGGCACAGGTGAGGAGCCCATTAGATTGTGGCTGGTTCTGTTTTATGAAGTCGGTTAAAGACATAAGTGAAAGCAATGGCTGCGATAATTAGAATAACTGAACTGCTGAGCTGTTGAAGATTGTATTTGTGAGTGACAAAAATTGAGTTCAAGGCGGTCGTTATGGGTGAGGCAATAACTAAAACACTGGTAACAACTGTTGCTGGGAGTTTTTGTAGCGCTTGATACCAAGTAAGAACGTACCCAAGTAAAAAGGCTGAACTAATTGTCAGCCATAACCATTGGGTTGAATTTAAGGCGATGAGTCCCGCGGTTTGATTCGTCAAAACCAAATAACTGAGAAGGAAAAGTGCACCAAAAAACATTCTGCCCCAGCTGACAATTTTAGCATCAACATTCTGTAAAATCTTTTTCGCTATGACAAATTCAATTGCCCAAAGCAAGGTTGCTCCAAGTATTAAAAAGTCAGCGTACGAAAATTTCCAGGTTTTTACCCCCACTAAAAAATAATTTCCCAGTAAAAGAACAGCTAAGGCAAACCATTGAACTTTACTAAGTTTTTCTTTCAAAAAAGGAATGGCTAATAATGTGACCCAAATAAAAAGTGTTTTGTGAATGAAGCCAGCATTAACTGCAGAAGTTAAACTTAAACCTTTGAAGAACATTAGGAAAGGGATACTTCCTCCGATTAGTCCAATCAAAACGAGCTTTAACCAATCATTTCTTTGTAGAAGTTTTAGTTTTTTGAAAACAAAGGGAGTGAGAATAAAAAGAGAAAGTACCAATGCGACTAAAATGTTCTTGGCAGTTGTTAGAACGCTTGGGTTTGTGATAACTTTGGTGGCAAAACTATTGAAGAATACTGAGCAGCCGCTGATAATGGCGGTGCCAAAGACGAGAAGTAGAGCTTTTTGTTTTGAGGTCATTTTATTTTAAAATATTTATTAATTCTTGAGCTTCTTCGTTGGATATTTTTTGTATTGCTAGATTACCATTAATCATAATCCAATCATTGATTTGTGGATTTTTTATGGTGCTAATCAAAATATTCTGCTCTTGGTTGTTATGTGTTTTAACAAGCGCAGTTTGTCCATCTATTTTTATGATTTGAGCAGGAAGAGTTAGGCACATAAGTATCTTAATAGTACAAGAAATTTAGGTAAAAAAGAAGTCCCCACACCGATGCCGATGTGAGGACTTGTCCCGTGAGAGGGACGGGGGACAGGCTACGCCTTGGCGCCGTCGCGGATGGCGCGGCAGCGGGCGAAGCCGAAGGGGAACAGGGGGCAGGACGAGCCGGCGCAGATGCCCATGAGGCACATGGCGGCGTGCTCTGCCGCGTAGTAGCGGGGGTCGAGCGCGATCTTCACGATCTGGATCAGCCGCTCGAACGGGATCTTGGTCGGGTCGATGCCCTTGGCAGAGTGCGACCCGTTCAGGATGCTGTGACCGTGTGCGAAGTGCCACACGCTTTCTTCGTCGTCGCCGCGCAGCTTCTTCTCTTCTACCTCGATGGCGTTGGCGAGGTCGCTCAGGTCCAGTCCCAGGCGCTGGTCGGTCTGGATCGCCACGTTCCCGCGGGAGTCGATCTTGACGACGACCGCGGCGTTGGCACCATGCTGGCTACGAGCGTAGCGCATGATCGCCATCGAGTCGCTCCGCACCGAGCACAGGGTGATGTCCCCCTTGCTGCTGCGGATGGTCTCGATCTTGGAGTTGGCCTCGAAGTCCTTCTTGGAGGTCTCCACGAAGTCGAAGTGATCGAACACCTTCGCCTCCATCCCCAGCTCCAGCCATTTTTTCCAGTTCCTCTTGTCCTGGGCCAGCAGCATTGCGATGAGCTGAAGGCTGTAGTCGTTCGACGGGTTCAGCTCGCCGATCTTGACGTCGAAGGCCGCGTAGGCCCACTCCAGCATGTCGACGGCAGGGACGTTCTGCATCCCCATGAAGGTGAGGATCCTGCAGAGGTTGAAGGGTTGGTCGCCGGAGTTCGTGTCGTTCTTGTGCACGTAGTTCAGCAACCCCGCGATCTGCGGGGTGTGCTCGACGTGCAAAGCGTTGGCCAGCAACATGGCGCTGCTGGTTTCGCCAGACTTCATCAGGTGGTCGTTGAAGCGACCCTTGCCCACGCCGAACTCCAGGATGCCTTCGGGCGAGGCGTACTCGCGCAAGAAGGCGGGCGTGCCCCAATTTTCGGCGATGTAGCAGCACAGAAACTCGTCCGGGTGAGGGTTGGTATGCGTCACCACGATGATTTTGCGTCCCGCCACTTTGACGGGAATGCGGATCGTCTCTCTGGCCATGAAAGCACCTCCAGTAAATGGTTTTTGTTGACTCTTAACTGTGTCCTTTTGAACTAGCCATTATAGCATACTTTTATCTTTTTGTCAACTCTTTTTGTCAACTGTGAGTATAAGGGTTTTCTTTAACTGCACAGCAAGTCCATTTAAAGGAATGATAAATATTTTTATCTAAATTTAAACGTTTTTTGTCTTTAACAAAACAAAAAAAAGACAATTTTTGTCTTTTTTTAAAAGGTTTACCATGAAGTCACACTTCGTGTGTACTTCATGGTGGACGCTAGTGGGGTCGAACCACTGACCTCCTCGACGTCAACGAGGCGCTCTAGCCAACTGAGCTAAGCGTCCACAAAGTACAGACTTTGCCTGACTTTATGGCAAGCCCCTAGTCGGCAAAGCTGTTTTTGATGGACAATAGATTTGTTTTTTATTAACGTGGCTTGTCACGTACTGACGTATGGTTCACCAGGAAGTACACACGAAGTGTGACTTCATGGCAAGCCAGGCAGTATAAACAGAGTTTAACTTCATAGCAAGCCTAAAGCTATGCTGTCGTATGGTTCACCATAAAGTCACGCGTAGCGTGTACTTTATGGTGGGCCTGATGGGACTCGGACCCATGACCCCCACTTTATAAGAGTGGTGCTCTAACCAGCTGAGCTACAGGCCCTGAACTACTCGTTCCTCGAGTTCAGGGCAAGCCCGAATCGAGGATGCGGAAAAATAGTGTGCTTCGCTCGGGTTTCGGGCAAGCCCTTCATCGAGGAAAGCGATCAAACGTGATTGAATAATATCAAATATCAAACTATTTGTCGAGGTAAGAAGCAGCTAAAGTATTATTTGGGCAGCGGTTTCTAGAATGCTTTGCTTATTGGTATTGAAAGGGAATTTAATCAAAGTCTTTTGACCTTGTGGGTTATAAATACTAAAGTAATTCCTTAAATCAACACCTTTTTCTGATTTAATAATGGAATAGGTTTGATTTCCTTTTTGAAAGAAAATTATTGAAAGTTCCACTGTCGGTATGTTGCTGATTAACTCCTCAAGAACACCTGAGAGGTCTTTTTCATCTGTCCTAGTATCAAAAAAGTCTTGTTCTGTAATTTCGGTCCAAGCAATCTTTTGTCTAACATCCGTCTCAAGTTTTAAAAGTGTTTTACCCCACAAGCGAAGAGTATTTACTGATCTTGTCTGATAAAGGTTTTTGATAATAGAATCTCGTTCGGCCCCTGCAGCCATAAGTTGGCTGGCGATATTTAAGCTTTTGGGAGTAATTGTTGGAATTTTAAAACTCTTGGTTCTTTCTATCATGCCGGTTAAAAGATGCGTGGCCATTTGCTCATCCATAAGGCTAGGATCGAGCGAATCAATTAAATCATAAAGGATTTCGGAAACTGAGGTTGCAGTTATATTAATCAAATTGATATGGCCATAATGTTCGTTTTCTGGTGAATAATCAATGTTGATAATGGGTACATTGAAGAAAAATTCAGTATTGTCTTCGTAAAATTTTTCTAGTGATGAAAGATCTGGTGTATTCAAGGTAATAATCAGATCATGTTTATAGCTGGTTTCAGAAATTTTAATATTTTCTTTGGTAAAATCAGCTTGATCTGAGTTAATGTGAATATGTAACTGATTGTCTCGTTCTTCATGCTCTAGATGATGGCTTCTAATGGCTGGGTGATCAAGCGAGATCGTGACCCGTTTAAGGTTAGTACTTTGTCTTTTAATCTTTTCAACCCCTTCTAAAAATTTAAAATTGTCCGGCAATTCGTATTGCGGCGCAATGATATCACAAGAGCGATTCCATTTTTTAAGTAAGCGACCAAGAGCTAGGCTGCTGGCAACCACATCACCGGTTGCTTCTTTGTGGAAGGTGATGAGTGGGTACTGACTTTTCTGGATCGTTTCGTAGAGTTGTTGTTGCTGTGTTAAAGACATAAATGAAAGTGACGGGGTAGCTACCTTAAAGCCACACAATCAAGATATTGTATAGAAAACAGTAACTACTGTCAAGGTATGAGTGGGGGTAAACCATAACTGCTTTATTGTGTCAATTTTGTTGTAATTTTGGGGGTTATATGGTATTATTTAGGCAGTTAGTTTGTGGTAAATTAATATTTTTTTAGTATGGAAATTGATAAAGCTTATAGCCCCCAGGAAAAAGAAGAAAAAATTTATACTGATTGGCAAAAAAAAGGACTTTTTAATCCAGATACTTTAAATAGAAAAGGCGCCAAGGCTTTCTCAATTGTTTTACCGCCGCCAAATGTTACCGGCACTTTGCATTTGGGGCATGCTTCGATGTTGGCTATTGAAGATTTAATGATCCGCTATAAACGCATGCAAGGTTTCGATACTCTATGGGTACCAGGGACAGACCATGCGGCTATTGCCACTCAAAATGTGGTTGAGAAAAAAATTTATAATGAAGCCAAAAAGACTCGTCACGATTTTGAGCGTGATGATTTTTTATCTTTAGTGGCTGATTTTGCTGAAAAATCAAAAGAGACAATCCGCAATCAAGTGCGAAAAATGGGTTCAAGCTTAGATTGGAGTCGCGAAGCTTATACGTTGGATGAGGTTAGAAGTAAGGCTGTCAAAAAAGTTTTCAAAATGATGTCTGACGATGGTTTGGTTTATCGTGGATACCGTATCGTCAATTGGTGCCCGCGATGTCACACAACTTTAGCTGACGATGAAATTGTATACAAGGAAACAAAGAGTAAATTATATTGGATAAAATATGGTCCGTTTGTTTTAGCTACAACTAGGCCTGAAACAAAGCTGGGAGATACGGCTGTAGCTGTAAATCCAGGCGACGAACGTTATAAAGACATGGTCGGAAAGAAATATATGATCCCAGGGGTTTTGGGAGAGTTTGAAATTACTGTTATTGCTGATGAAGCAGTTGATCCTGTCTTTGGTTCTGGCGCAGTTAAAGTTACGCCAGGACATAGTGTAGTTGATTATGACATGGCTATGCGTCATCACATTAAAGTTAAAAAGATTATCGACGAAGATGGTCGCATGATGGCAAATTGTGGAAAGTATGCCGGCATGACAACGTTCGAAGCGCGCGAAGCGATTGTCAAAGATATGCAAGCTATGGGTTTGATCGAAAAGATTGATGAAGATTATGATAATAAATTGTCAGTTTGTTATCGTTGCAAAACAATCGTGGAACCATTGCCATCGTCTCAATGGTTTATTGATGTTAATAAAAAAATTATTAAGAAAGATAATAAGTATTTTAAAAATGGAGCTTCGCTTAAAGAAGTATCGCTCAAAGTTGTGCGTGATGGAGAAATTAAAATTATTCCTGAGAGATTTGAAAAAACATATTTTCAATGGATGGAAAATTTGCGTCCTTGGTGTATTTCACGTCAAATATGGTTTGGCCATCGCATTCCTGTTTGGTATAAAAAACAAAAATCTTTTTTGGTTATGGCTTCACGTCACGGAGAAGCTAAAAATAATCACGAAAAGCTTTTAAATTCAGATATAAACTATCGTTCATATACGTTAACTGAAAAAGGCAGAGCCGATATTGCCGCTGATGCTGAAAGATTGAAACGAGAAGGACATAAATTCGATATAATTTTTACTTCAGACTTTGAAAGAACAATGCAAACTGCAAAAGTTTTTGCAGAAGCTTTTAAGGCTGAAATTATTCCAGAAAAACGTTTACGTGAAGTCGGTATGGGTGAGTTTGATGGGCAAGAAGATGTGCCCGAAGGACCATTTGACCAATTGCGTAATAATTTTGAGGGCTGGCATCACAATAGTCCAAAGGGAATTGAATCTTTTGATAGTTTAAAGATACGGGTCGAATCCTTTCTTAATGAAATTAAAGCTAAATATCCAGATAAGAAAGTTATGATTGTAACTCATGGTGACCCACTGAGAATTATAAATGGATACGGCACAGATTTTTCTGACGAAGAAATATTTAATTTGGGTTTTCCTGGAGTCGGTGAACAGATTTGGATTGATTTAGCTCGTAAAAAAGAACGAGTTGTGACAGAAGAGGTTTTGGATTCTAGTGAATGGGAACAAGATTCAGACACCCTTGATACTTGGTTCTCGGCCGGACTTTGGTCATTTACAACTTTGTTGCCAAAGGATTGGGACGGCAAAGACTTCAAGTCCGCTGACATGAAACGATTTCACCCCACAACAGTTTTAGAAACAGGTTATGATATTATTTTCTTTTGGGTAGCGCGTATGATTCTTATGACCACTTATGTTTTGGGTGAAGTGCCATTTGAAAATGTTTATTTACATGGTTTGATCCGGGATATAGACGGCGAAAAAATGTCAAAATCAAAACCGGAGACATCCATCGATCCATTAGACGCGGGGAACAAATATGGTTTTGATGCGGTTCGTCTCAGCCTCTTGATTGGCAACTCTGCTGGCAATGATATTCGTTTATACGATGAAAAAATTGAAAGCTATCGTAATTTCGTTAATAAACTTTGGAATGTGGCTCGTTTCATTTTAACTTCGGTTTCAGATATCTCAGTTGACACCAAGAATCTTGTGGGAGACACTTTAGCTGATAAGTGGATTCTGTCCCGATTCAACACTTTGAAACGCGAAGTTACTAGATTATTAGATGAATACAATTTTTCTTTGGCTGGTGAAATGCTACGAGATTTTACTTGGTACGAACTCGCTGATTGGTATTTGGAAATTGCTAAAGTCGAAAAAAATAAAGATGCTATTTTGATGAGTATACTTAAAGAGGTTTTGGCTATGTGGCATCCATTCGTTCCATTCGTTACAGAAGCGATTTGGAGTAATCTTAATCAACCAGAACAATTGATCGTCAGCGCTTGGCCGGAGACACAGAAAGATTTTATCGACGAAAAGATCGAAAAACAATTTGAAGTTATTAAACAGATCACAGTCGGAATCCGAAACGTCAGAGCTGAATATAATATTCCATATTCAAAAGACATTGAAGCGATCGTCGCTGTAAATTCAGATGCCGAAATGATTGAATCAAATCAAGATGTTGTGAAAAGAATTACACGATTAACAGAATTCAAAGTTGTCGAAGTCGCTAAGGGCACAGAATATCCTCAACCAGAAGGTTATGTTTCTGGCGGAACATTTAGTCTCGGGACAGTTTTTGTTAATCTTTCCGGTGCAGTAGATTTGAGTAAAGAAAGGGAACGCTTACAAAAAGAATTAGATAGTTTAGAAAAATATCTTTCTGGATTAGAAAAGAAATTGTCGAACGATGAGTATGTTAAAAATGCTCCGGCGAATATTGTGGAAGCAGATAAGGCTCGTCAACTTGAGTCTCAGGAGAAAGTCACGAGCTTGAAAGCACAAATTGCAGAATTAAAATAACCCACGCCTTTCTCGAAAGGCGGGATACAAATTATATGCCAACTGACACTGATTCTAAAAAAATTGAAGAATTATTAACGCGTGGTGTTGAGGAAGTTATCGATCGTGAAAGTTTAAAGAAAAAACTTCAAAGTGGAAAAAAATTACGCATTAAGTTCGGAGTTGATCCAACTTCTCCTGATTTACATGTTGGGCATGCTGTTCCATTACGAAAGCTGAGACAATTTCAAGACGCGGGGCATCAAGTTATTCTGCTCATTGGTGATTATACAGCAATGGTCGGAGATCCAAGTGGGAGGAATGAAACTCGTCCAATGTTGGCACGGGAAGATGTTGAGAAGAACATGAAAACGTATATAGAACAAGCAACTCGTATTTTGAAAATGGATGATGTTGAGTTGCGTTATAATAGTGAGTGGTATGAAGATAAGGGCTGGAACTTTATTATGTCTCTAACGGGGAAAATTACTGTTGCTCGTGTTTTAGATAGAGATGATTTTCAAAAGAGATTAAAAGAGGGTTCAGATATTCAAATGCAGGAAATATTGTATCCTCTTATGCAGGGGTATGATTCTGTCGAATTGAAGGCGGATGTTGAAATTGGTGGTACTGATCAGAAATTTAATATGTTGATGGGAAGAAAGCTACAAAAAAAATATAATGAACCCGAACAGGATGTGATAACAATTCCATTGCTTGTGGGTCTTGATGGTGAAAAAAAGATGAGTAAAAGCTATGGTAATTACATTGCTCTTACGGATTCGGTTGAGGAAATGTTTGGGAAAATTATGTCTATTCCTGATCATCTGATTATAAAATATTTTGAGTTAGCCACGGCAACATCAATGGAGAAGATTGAAGAGATTAAACATAGAATGGAGAACGGAGAAAATCCACGCGACTTAAAGTTAGAGTTGGCTGGAGCTGTCGTCGAAATATATTATGGCGTTAAAGCTGCCACTGAAGCCAAGGAAAACTTTTTACAAATGTTTCAAAAGAAAGAAGTGCCAGATGATATTGCAGAATTGAAATTAGCAGGTGCTTCCATCATCGATGTTTTGGTTGAAGCAAAGTTTGTGACTTCAAAAACCGATGCTCGTCGTAACATTGAACAAAAAGGCGTCAAGTTGAATGGGGCTGTCGTCTCGGATCTTGCTCAAACTGTAAAAAGCGGGGACATAATTCAAAAAGGTAAAAGGTTTTTCATCAAAATAAAATAAAAGTATGAAAATTTTGGTCTTGCTCGAAAATTTAGTTCTAAACCCAGACGCAGATTATGCTGTCATCGAATCATCAATGAATAAAATCCATAAATGGTTAGACGCTGGTGCTGAGGTAGAATATTTAACAGGTATCAATAAGTTTTTAGAACTTAAAAAGATTGATGATCGTTTTCATGACCTTGATTTACCAGATGCCAAGGTTCATAAAAAACAGGAAACAGAAAAATTTAAAGAAGTTTTAGAAATGGTTTCCCCCAGTTTCTTTATTGATTTAAAAGGAAGTTTGGATGGCGAAAAAGACATCTCTTCTCAACTAAATGGTGAAAATAAAATTGCAGCTATTGTTTTAGCTGATTTGGCCGAAATGACAAAACTGCCGGATTATCTCGAAGAACTGAAAGATTATTTAGAGGAAGAAGAAGTTGTTGAAGAAGTAGAATAATATGATTGATATTAAAACACAACTCAGCCGCGAAATCGGGAAGATAGTCAATCTCGCGGTTAGTGCTATGGATTTCGCGGCACCGCCAAATGTGAATTTGGGCGATTTAGCATTTCCATGTTTTAATTTGGCTAAGGAATTAAAGACAAATCCAAATGAAGTAGCTAATAATATTGCCGAAAAATTAAGTTCCAGTAAGATTGTCTCAAGTTGTAAGGCCGCTGGACCTTATGTCAATATTATTGTTAAAGACGAAGCTTTAATAAATTTACTCAGCGAAAATATTTTAGCTAATGAACAATTCGGAGTCGGCCAAGACAAGAAAACGAAATTGATGGTTGAGTTTGCTCATCCAAATACTTTAAAATCTTTTCATATTGGTCATCTTCGCAATATTGTGACGGGTGAAAGCATCGCTCGTATTTTGCAAAATGATGGTTATGAAGTAGTTAGAGCCAATTATCAAGGTGATGTGGGCTTGCATATTCCAAAAGCTCTTTGGGGGATCAAACAACTTTGGGGTGAATATGAGTCAATTAAAAAAGCTTCGGTAGAAAAGCGAGTAGCCTTTTTAGGTAAGGCCTATGCTTTTGGTTCTCAGAATTTCGAAAAAGATGAAGCGGTTAAAACTCAAGTATATGAGTTAAATGAAAAAATTTATAAGTTAAGTCCAGATATTGAAGAACTCTATCAAGAAACCAGAACTTGGAGTTTAGAATATTTTGATCATATCTATGCCAGAGTTGATACCAAATTTGATCGTCTGTATTTTGAATCAGAAACTTTCAAACGCGGGAAAGAAATAGTCGAAAAATTTATTAAAAAGGGAATTTTTGAAAAAAGCGAAGGTGCCATAATTTTCCCAGGCGAGAAATTCGGATTACACAATCGAGTTTTTATTAGTAGTAAGGGCGCGCCAATGTACGAAGCCAAGGATATTGCTTTAGCTGAAATGCAGTTTAAAGAATTTAATCCGAAAAAAATTATTCACGTTGTCGGCAAAGAACAAACAGAATATTTTAAAGTTATTTTTGAAGCTTTGAGTCAGGTTTTCCCAAAGTTAAAAGGGCGCGAGTTCCATTTAGCATATGGATGGGTTTCTTTAAAGCATGGTAAAATGAGTTCACGTACTGGCCAAGTTGTTTTGGGTGAATGGCTTTTGGATGAAGTAGAAAAACAAGTTCAAGAGATCATGAAGGATTCAGATATCAAGAAAAAGGATGCGACGATCAGCGCCGTATCTTTAGCGGCTGTTAAATATGCTTTACTAAAAGTCGGAGTAAAAATTGATTTGGCTTTCGACATAAACGAATCTGTTAGTCTTTCTGGCGACAGCGGACCATATTTACTTTATATTAATGCCCGTATTAATAGTATTCTAGCCAAAGCATCAGGTAAAATAGTAGGGCGTAAATTGGGAATTGATACAATCCATTCAAGCGAGAAAAAAATAATAATGAGTTTGTCCAATTTTGCTGAAGCCACCGAGAAGGCCGCGGACGAACTTGATCCCTCAGTCATTGCTCGATATTTATTTAATTTAGCGCAAGATTTTAATACTTTTTACGCTGAATGCCCAGTTTTGCAAGCCGAAGAGAAGATTAAAATATGGAGACTTCAAATAATTACAGCCGTACGTGATGTGATGAATAGCGGTTTAAACCTGTTGGGCATCCCTGTTGTCGAGAAAATGTAGTTTTTGACTTAAGAGGGGCAATATATTAAGATAGCTTTTAATGGAGGGGTTTATAAATAATGTCAAAGCGTATGTTTAAAAACAATGAGGATGAGGGTTATGGTCCTGAAACCAATGGGGTAGAGGATACTTTGATTGGTAGTTCAATAAAAATTGAAGGTGATTTGGTTAGTAATGGCAGTATCAACGTTGAAGGTGAAGTTGTAGGAAGTTTGAAAACTGAAAAACGCTTACGTGTGGGAGAAAAGGCCAAGGTTGTAGCTGATGTTAAAGCTCAAGAAGCTTTTATTTCTGGCACAATTCAAGGCAATATTACGGTTGGTGGACGCTTGGAATTATCAAGCACGGCTAGAGTTACAGGGGACATTCAATCTGCGACACTTTCAATTGCTGCTGGTGCTATTTTTAATGGCAAATCAACAATGCAAGAAATTTCAAGTATTAAAGTTGAGAAGAAACAAGAAGAAGTTGATGAAGAATAGATTTAGCTATGTACTATTATGTTTATGATACTTTTTTGAGTGATAAAAAATACGAAAAAGTTTTGGATAAAATAAAAGTGGCGTTGCTTGATTTGGACATTCAGGGCAAGCATGAGCGTTTAACTTTACTCAAAAGTATCGATGAATTAATTAAAGACGAAGTCAAACGAGGTATTAATACCTTGATTGTTTTGGGTAATGATAAGACTTTGTTGCGTGTAATCGATACGGTTGGACGTCACAATATTACATTGGGGATGATTCCTATCGGTCCTGACAATAAAATTGCAGAATGCTTAGGTATTCCACCTGAAGAAGCTGCCTGTGAAATTATCGCCGCACGAAAAATTATTCAGCTCGATTTAGGCAAGGCTAATGATCAATATTTTTTCTCAAGTTTAAAAGTTGAAAAAAATATCAATCGCGTTAGTATTCATAAAGATAATTATAGAATAGTGCCTCAACCGAATTGTGTGGAATTTGATATTTATAATTTTTATTATCCTGCAGTGGCCGAAAATTATGAAAAAGAGATGAAGAAATTTTCGCCTCAAGACGAAAAATTGGAATTGGTAATACGCAAGCAAGGCAAACGACAAGGCTGGTTTAAAAAGAAAGACGTTCTAAAACCAATTGATAGTATTATTCAAAGTAAAGTTTTTAAAATAAAGAGTTTTGAATATCTCCCCGTAGTTTTAGATGGTTATAAAGTAATTAAGACTCCGGTCATAGTTGAATTAGCTCCATGTAAACTGAAAATGATAGTGGGTAAAGATCGCTTAAAACATATTCAATAAAAAATAAAATATAAGTCTATGACACCAAAAGTAAACAAAGAAGCTTGCATTGGTTGCGGCACATGCGTTTCTCTTGCTGGTGATATTTTTCAAATGGGATCAGATGGCAAAGCAGAAGTTATCCCAGGCTGTGATTGTGCTGGTAAGGAAGAATTAGTCAATCAATCTAAGGATGCTTGCCCGGTTCAGGCAATTAGCGTAGAATAGTTTTATCGTTTGGTGTAGGGACAAGTCCCGACCTGTCCCTACATTAAAAATTTGCTCAGGTGGCGAAATTGGTACACGCACTACCTTGAGGTGGTAGCGGCCGCAAGGCCATGGAGGTTCAAGTCCTCTCCTGAGCACCATAAAGTACACGATTCTCGTGACTTTATGGCTGGTCATGGAGTTAACTTCTGGTATACTTCAGGGTGAACCATGGTTTTAAATAGATGAATTTAATAGTCCTTAAGTGTTATTTTTTTGACATGCCATGTCCCAGTTGACGAAACAGATTTTTGGTGTTAAAGTAATGAGTCCATTGAACAGTGCAAAACCTGATTCCGCGGGAGGCGGAAGGGAGAGAAAAATGCGTCCTATACCTTTACCCGATCGCCTGGACCTAAAACTCCAAGAGATCAACACGAAGCTACGAGGCTTCGGTGTTCCGTTCGACCTGTCTCGTTTGGGGAATTTCCGCAAGGGAGATTGGCAGATTGACGATGTCATTTCTGTCTTTGCTCATCGGGAGTTCAAGATCGCGGTCTGTTTCATCCTTTTGAAGCCGTGGACTGGTGAGCGAACTGAGTATTGGTGCCAGTTCAATAGCACCTACTCGAGCGAAGCTCTGTCCGGCCACATCGTGATTCCCGTGGTGAACGGAACGCACTTTTTGATGATCAAGTCGTACGGGACTTTCATCGGAGTAGCGCCGCTCCTTTTTCCCCGAGGATTCATCCCGAAGTCGAAAGAGGATTTGCCGGCCGTGGTAGTTGCGCAGAGTTTGATCGAGCGCAAGCTCGGGGATTGCCTTACGGCTGTCCAGGGTGAAGTTCAAGGTCAAGCTCAGCTTCTGCGTGGTGAGCGCGGCACCTTGCGTCTGGCCGAAGATCAGAGCACCAGCGGAAACTGGGTTACAGTCTCGGTCGTCCAGATCAAACTGGATATGGCCAAGTTCGAAGAACGACCCAAGGATTTCCGTGCGTTCAAGTTGGTTGCCATCAGCGATTTCCTTCAGCGAGTTGTCGCAGGCGAGATCGTTGATATGCACTCTCTTTCCGCATACGTGATGTACACGGCGGCGAGCAAAGGCTAGCGGGAGGCTAGTCTGGACAATTCTGTTTTCTGACTGTTTAGACGGGAGGTCTGACAGTGAGAAGGCAAGGTTGCTATGATTCGAGATCTGTTGAAGGCACTCGCTCAGGGTGCCACGGCGGGTTGGAAGCTCCGTGTCAACGGAGTGGAAGTCCCGGCGAACGAAGTCGAGCTCGAGAACCTCAAGTTCGGGATGATCCGTTGGGGTTCCCTCGGGAGCTACGACTCCTGGGGCTTCCAGGAGGTGGGCGGTGGTGGTGCGGTCCTCGTGCCGTACTTCGTCCACCCCGAGCGTGGCATCGTGGTCGGCCTGGTGCAGCAGCCCCGGCCGTTCATGTCCGAGAAGCCGGTGTGGAACCTGCCGCGCGGCTTCATGAACCCGGGCCAGACGCACTTCAAGTCGGCCACGGGTGAAGCCCTCGAGGAGATCGGCTCCACCGACGGCAATCGCATCTTCCTGCTGAACGGTGAGCCGGCCAACCCCAACTCGACCTTCTTCGTCACTCGTGGCAACAACGCCGACGGCAGCCCCAAGGGCATCCGCTTCTACGGCGTCGGCTTCCTGCCCAGCGAGTTCGAGCCCGAGGGCAACGGCTTCAAGTTCAAGCCTGGCGTGGTCGTTCCGGCCACCAAGGACGCCGAGAAGATCATGGGCTGCCGGTTCGTCGACTGGATGGAAGCGACGCAGCTCGGCTGCATGATGACCATCTCGGGCGTCGCTCGTCTCGTCGTGTACAAGTACACGGATCTCTGATCCACAACCCCCATTCGATGCAAGGTCGAGTGGGGGCATTTTTGTTGCGAGGAACGATAGTGACGAAGCAATCTGTTGTTACGAATAACTTCATAAAGTTGAAGGTTACGAATTATTTCTTACGAATAGAATATTCTAATTGGAAGTTTCGAATTATTGTTAACATCTAATTGTTAAGCAGGCAGGTAACATCAAAATAGATGGTTCTATTCGTGAAACGGGAGCAGTAATTAGTAACATCAATATAGAATGTCTTATTCGTAACCATTTTGTCGAACCTCGTGGTTCATGCTATAATTTTAGTGAAAATATAATAACAAATACAAGCTCATAGCTTATAGCAAGTTAGCTTATAGGTGCTAAGCCTTTGGATCATAAGTACCTAGAAGCTATAAGCTAGATTGCTAAAAGCTATATAAAAAATATGCTTGGACGTATCATCCTTGGTCTGATTTTGTGTGTGGTGGGTTACTTCTTTGTCTGGAAACCCTTAACCTTTCTTGATCTCATCGGCCCGATACCCTTTGCTGAAAAATGGTTTGGCAATAGTGTGTCTTTTTATAAATTCGTGGGCGTTTTTATTATTATGATTGGTTTTTTAGCCATTACTAACCTTCACGGACGTGTACTTGAGTGGTTAGTTGGTTTTATAGCAAGATAATGTTGGGTCAAAACAAAAAAATTGGAAAATGGGGTGAACAATTAGCCAAAGATTTTTTAATTAAGGCCGGCTATCAAGTTATTGCTGATAATTGGACCAGGAAAATAGGGGAGATTGATCTTGTTGCCATTAAAGATAATGATATAGTCTTCGTGGAGGTTAAAACGCGTTCAACTCCATTTTGCGGTTGGGGCGAGGAGGCGGTTAATCATGCTAAGAAGAAAAAAATTAGTTTGCTCATCGATCGTTATCTTTTGGAAGAAAAGAAGTACCAGGATTTTTTTCCACGTTTTGATATTATCATTGTTGAACTTATTTCTCTCACGCCAAAATTTATTCATTATGAAAATGTATTATTAACTTAATTTTATGGAAACTCCAAATAAAAAAGAAACGCCTCGCGATCCTCATGTTGCTGACAATAATAAAATTCTCGCAGCTATGAGTTATTTAGGTTTTTTGTGTTTCGTCCCTTTGTTTCTAAAAAAATCTAGTCCCTTTGTGCAATTTCATGCCAAGCAGGGTTTGGTTTTATTTATAGCTGAAGTTATTATTTCTTTTATTAATATCATTCCATTTTTGGGACAATTGGTTTGGTTCTTGGCCATTGTTGTGTTTTGTATAGTTTCAATTAAGGGCATGATTAAAGCCTGGGACGGAGTTTATTGGAAAATACCGGTGTTATCTGACTATGCCAAAAAAATTAATTTAGATTAAATATGAAAAGAACGAAAATTGTTTGTACTATAGGTCCGGCTTCAGATAAACCAGAGACGCTCAAGAAATTAATCAAGGCCGGCATGAATGTGGCGCGACTTAATTTTTCGCATAATGTGTTGGCCTATCATGCTAAAGTTATTAAAAATATTCGACAATTAGCACAAGAGTCTAACCAGCCAATAGCTATTATTCAAGATCTGCAAGGGCCACGTATCCGTTTAGGTGATTTACCATTAGTGGGGATTGAATTAAAAAAGAACACTGAAGTGATTTTGACGACAGGAAAAAGGAACGCGAAAAAAATAAGCGTGACTTATAAAAACATGCATTTGGATGTTAAACCCAAGCAAAGAGTTTTAATTGCTGATGGAACCATTGAGTTGCTGGTTGAAAAAGTGAAGGGGCAGGATGTTATTTGTCGCGTTGTTGTTGAAGGAACAATTTTTTCACACAAAGGAATAAATTTGCCTGACACGAATGTCCGTATTCAATTATTTTCTGACAAAGACAAGAAGGATTTGATTTTTGGTGTTAAACAAGAGGTTGATTATGTGGCTTTGTCATTTGTCCGAACAGCTCAAGATGTTTTGACTTTAAAGAAAATGATAAAAGCAGCCTCTATTAAACTAAAAAAGACCAAACTTGATATCAAAGTAATCGTTAAAATAGAAAAACCTGAAGCCATCAAAAATTTTGATGCGATTTTAGCGGTAACTGATGCAGTTATGATTGCTCGAGGTGATTTGGGTATAGAAATGTCGGCTGAAGATATTCCTGTTATTCAGAAAATGATTATCAACAAATGTTTGCATGCATCAAAGCCAGTTATTGTAGCGACACAAATGCTCGACTCAATGATAAATAATCCAAGACCAACACGAGCTGAAGCGAGCGACGTGGCTAATGCAGTAATTGATCATACAGATGCAGTTATGCTTTCGGGCGAAACAGCTAGCGGTAAATATCCTGTCGAAGCAGTCGAAACTATGAGTCGCATCATCAATAAAACAGAAAATTCTGTTTACGATAATATGGTTTTAAAAGAAATTGCACGTTTTGCTACCGCCACGGACGATGTTATGGCGAATGTGGTTAAAAAGATTTCCACTAAAGTTAGACCACGGGCAATAATCGTCGCCACACGTTCGGGTTATTCCGCTCGGATTGTTAGCCGCTATAGACCGGAGGTTTCTATGTGGGTTGTTTCTGAAAATCGTAAAACAGCTCAGCAACTAAATCTGTGTTGGGGCATAACTTCTTTCGTCTTGCCTCGAGTAAAAGATTATGAAGAGTTGCTTAATCAGGCCATCCAATATTTAAAAGAGAATAAAAAGATTAAAGCCGGTGATAAACTGGTAGTTATTGCCGGTCTTTTAGAATTAAATAGAGTTGAAATTAGAGTTGCTTAATATGAAACTGGGTTTTTGGGAAGCTATTGCAGCTATGGTCGGCACCATGATTGGTGCTGGTGTTTTGGGTTTGCCTTATGTCATAAGTAAAGTTGGTCTGTCTATTGGTTTGGTCATGTTATTGCTTTTAGGCGTCGCGGCCTTAATCCTCAACCTTATGCTGACCGAGGTTGTCTTGCGTACAACAGCCTCACATCAACTTGCTGGTTATGCAAAAAAATATTTAGGGGTAATCCCGTATCGTTTCGAAACCTTAGCTGTTATTATTGGAACTTATGGTGGTTTAACAGCTTATCTCATCGGAGAAGGAAAAGTTTTATCGATTTTATTGGGAGGTAAGGAATTAACTTATAGTTTATTTTTTTTCGTAATCATTAGTTTTTTGTTACTATTTGAAATTAAAACTATTAAAATTTTTGGATTGATAATTGTTTGCTGCTTGTTGGTCGTTGTTTTTGCCATAGTTCTTCTTGGGGGAGGCTCACTTAAGATTGAAAACATGAACTACTCTGATTTTTCTAATATTTTTATTCCCTATGGTGTTATTTTGTTCGCTTATGGCGGTGCGGCTGCGGTAGTGACAGTGCGACAAATTTTACGCAGGAATGAGAAAAAAATATTGCCTGCAGTTTTGATTGGCACATTAATTCCAATAGTCATTTATGTAATTTTTACTTTAGTTATTGTTGGCGTTACGGGAAGGGCTACGACAGAAATTGCAACCGTGGGATTAGGACAAGCTTTGGGACCATGGATGTTGCTTTTTGGTAATTTATTCGCATTTTTTGCTATGGGTTCGGTTTTTTTAAATGGGGGACTCATTTTACGCGAGTTTTATCAATACGATTTTCATATACATAAAATTTGGGCCTGGCTTTTGGTTATTTCTGTACCGTTAGTTCTGTTTTTGTTTGTGGCTCATGATTTTGTTAAGACTATGGGCGTAGCCGGTGGTCTGGCTTATGGTATTACCGGAATTACAATTGTCTCTTTATTTTGGAAAGCCAAGCAAAAAGGAGATCGTCAGCCGGAATTTTCATTACCACGGTTTAGGATAATCGGCAGTGTTTTAATACTAACTTTTATACTCGGAATGATTTATACTCTAGTCACATTTAAACTTTAAAAGCACTTCGCCGTCTGCGGACGGAAGGCTTGATTTTTCTCTAAATTTATGGTATATTCTCTAAGCTAATATGAAGCCAGAAACCAAATATTATAGGCTCTTAGAGATGATCCCAGGTGCTCTTATCTGGACAACTTTGTTGTTGTCCGTCATCGTATCTTTTTGGCAGCCCCTCTGGGTAATTTTCTTTATCATTGCTTTTGATCTTTTTTGGCTTTTTCGTATTGCACACTTTATCTTCTTTGTAAGTTTATCATTCTTCAAGTATAAACAAGTGGTACAAGTCAACTGGTTTGAAAAAGTTAAACAAATTGATAATTGGGAACGTCTTTTTCATATAATTTATTTGCCGACTGCTGGCGAACCAGTAGAAGTTTTACGTAGTACTTTTCGAAGCTTATTAAATAGTGAATATCCTGCGCAAAAAATGATTGTGGTTTTGGGTGGGGAGGGTAGAATGGAAAATGATTTTTTACCAAAAGCCGAGGCGATAAAAAGAGAATTTACTTCTAAATTTTTTCGTGTTTTTATAACATTACACCCAGGGGACCTGCCAGACGAAATGAAAGGCAAGGGTGCTAATGCTAATTGGATGGGACACGAGTCCAAAAAGAAGATTGATGAACTTAATATTCCTTACGAAGACTTGATCGTCTCGTATTTTGATAGTGATACTTGTGTGCATCCTCAATACTTTTCGTATTTGACGTACAAATATTTAACGCACCCTACACCGATGCGAGTTTCTTATCAACCAGCTGTTTTGTACAATAATAATATCTGGGATGCACCGGCGGCCATGCGTGTAACGGCTTTTGGTACTATCTTTTGGCTATTAACAGAATTGATGCGTCCAGAACGTATGTATACTTTTTCTTCTCATAGTATGAGTTATAAAGCACTGATTGATGTTGATTTTTGGCAAAAAGATATTGTCACTGATGATTCACGCATATTTTTACAATGTTTTTTTAAGTATCATGGGGAGTATGCTGTAGAGCCAATGTATATTCCAGTTTCTATGGATACAGTTATGGATAAAAGTTATTGGAGAAGTTTTCGTAATTTGTATAAGCAACAACGACGTTGGGCCTGGGGAGTGGAACATTTCCCTTATATGATGTGGAACTTTAAAAAAGATAAATTAATACCTTGGTATAAAAAAGTAAAATATACTTGGAATTTAGTTGAGGGGATGTATTCTTGGGCCACAGCGCCAATTCTTATTTTTATTCTTGGTCGTTTGCCACTTTGGGTGGCTGGACGTGGAGCTGAATCAACTTCAGTGATTGTCCAAAATGCACCTTTTGTCTTGGAATGTTTAATGCAGATATCGATGCTTGGTATTACAGTTTCCGCAATTATCAGTGTCTTGCTTTTGCCGGCACGACCAAAAGGGCACTCGAAATGGAAGTATCCTGTTATGTTATTGCAATGGATATTGCTGCCGGTAACTTTAATTCTTTTTGGATCTATCCCCGCCATAGAAGCGCAAACGCGTTTGATGTTGGGTAAAAAATTTCATTTAGGTTTCTTTGTAACTCCAAAATCACGTTAATATGAGTAAAGTTTCAATCAATCTAGTTACTTGGAACGGAGCCAAATATATAGACAATTGTTTGCGCTCTGTTTTTGCTCAGACGTTTAAAGATTATTCCATTCTAATAATTGACAATGGTTCTTCCGATGAGACTTTGGCGATTATAAAAGAGCAATATCCGCAACTTAAAGTTATCGAGCATAAAAAAAATATCGGGTTTGCTAAAGCGCACAATCAAGCTATTCATTGGAGCAAGTCTGATTATGTTTTGCTCTTAAATCAGGATGTGGTTTTAGCATCGGGATATTTAAATGATTTAGTTAATTTTTTGGATAATAATTCCATGGCCGGTTCTGTCGCAGGAAAAATTTTGCGTCTTCAAGACGAAGAAAAAACTAATTATATTGATTCTGTTGGTTTGCGTATTTATAAAAATTATCGAGTCGTGGATATGGGGGCGGGGGAAGTTGATGAAGGGCAATATGACGCTATTACGGAAATTTTTGGTGTTTCTGGCGCTTTGCCAGTTTATCGACGTAAAGCTTTGGAAGAAATAATGTACCAACAAGAATATTTAGATGAATCATTTTTTAGTTATAAGGAAGATGTTGATTTAGCGCATCGGTTGATCACTGCCGGTTGGCAATCCTGGAGAGTGCCGACAGCGGTTGCCTATCATGACCGGACGGTAAGTTCTCCATATGAAAAAATGACCGCAGTGAAGGTGGCTCAAAACCGTCAAAAAAAATCAAAATTTGCTAAATTCTATTCTTACCGTAATCATCTATATTTTTTGAAAAAGAATTTATCTCGTTTGACCTTGGCAGTATTTTTTTATGAGTTAGTAAAGGCAGTATATGTGTTGTTGTTTGAACCACGTAATTTGAGAGCGTGGAAAGACTATTTTCATGTCCGCAAGGAATTAAAAGCCAAAAGGGATTTAATTCAAAAACGACGTAAAATTTCTGAAGAAAAATTAAGCTCTTGGCTCAGTTGATATGGAGATTTCAATTGTTATTCTAAATTATAAAATGAAGGGCCTGGTTAAAAATTGTTTACAGGCTATTTTTGAATCACAAATTTCTGTTCCGTACGAAATTATTGTGGTTGATAATGACTCGCATGATGGAGTTGAGCAACTGATTAAAGAAAAATTTCCTACAGTTCGTTTTATTCAAACTGGTCAAAACCTGGGTATGGGTGGGGGAAATAACGTGGGGATCAAGGCTGCTGTTGGTAAATTTATTTTGATCATGAATCCGGATATCTTTGTCTATCCTAATTCTATTCAACAAATGTATGATTATATCAAAGCTAGGTCTGATGTTGGCTTGGTGGCACCGCGTTTGTTAAATCCGGATAAAAGTTTACAGTATTCTTGTTATCGCTGGTACAACTATCTGACCCCATTATATCGCCGTACAGTTTTAGGCAAATTAAAATTTGCACAGAAAGAAGTTGATCGTTTTTTAATGACTGATTGGGACCATGCGACTACGAGAGAAGTAGATTGGATACAGGGTTCTTGTTGGTTGGTTCCCAAAAAGGTTTTTGACGAAGTCGGTGTGTTCGATGAAAAGTTTTTTATGTATTTTGAGGACACAGATTTGTGTCGTCGAATTCATAATGCAAAATATAAAATAATGTATTTAGCTCAGAGCGAAGTTTTGCATCTTCACCGGCGGCAATCTGCTGACAGTCAATTTTGGGGTGTAGTTTTAAATAAATTAACACGGATACATATTGTGAGTTGGCTGAGATATTTGTGGAAGTGGCGGGAGAAAAATGTTTTATAGGCAGATTCGTTTAGAGGGAATCTGTTTTATTGATCGTTTTTCTGATACAATTTAGCTAGCTGAGATGTTGTTTGTTTTGAGTTACGGAAAAGGGTGGTATAAACTTAACTTTATTCAATGCTCAATATGAAGAAATCAAACTCGGTAATATTATTTAACCAAAAGCAAGTTCGTCGTTTTTACGATGACGGTAAAGAAACTTGGTATTTTTCTATTATTGATGTTATTGAGATTTTGACTGACACTAGTATCCCAAGGAGATATTGGAGTGATTTAAAAAATAAGCTGAAAAACGAGGGTAGTGAAGTGTACGAAAAAATCGTACAGTTGAAAATGACTGCTCCTGATGGAAAACAAAGAAAAACAGACTCTTTTTCTACGGAAGACTTGCTTCGTGTAATCCAATCGATTCCTTCTCCAAAAGCAGAGCCATTTAAATTATGGTTGGCAAAAGTTGGGTACGAACGGATAGAAGAAACGGAAGATCCTGAACTTGCCATTGATAGGGCAATGAAAACTTATTTGAAAAAAGGTTATTCAAAAGAATGGATAAATCAACGTCTAAAAAGTATTGAAGTACGCAAAGAATTAACTGATGAATGGCAAGAGCGCGGAATGAAAGAAGGGCTGGAATATGCGATATTAACTGATGAAATTACCAGAGCGTGGGCAGATAGAAGCGTGAGAGATTATAAAAAGTTTAAGGGCTTAAAAAAGGGGAATCTGAGAGATAATATGACTAATCTTGAGTTGATATTGAATATGCTCGCTGAAGCATCAACAGCAGAAATATCAAAGAAGAAAAAGCCCAATGGGTTAGAAAACAATAAACAAGTTGCCAGAAAAGGAGGATTTGCCGCAAAAAAGGCGAGACTTGAAATAGAAAAGCAAATGGGGGAAAGTATAATAACCGCTAAGCGGGCAAAAAAAATAAAAGTAAAACAAAACTTTTTTTTAGAGTAACGTTCTGCTAGAAATTAGATATAGTAAACGTCATTATGCACAGTCACAAACAAAACTTCATCTTTAAACCCCCAAAAAGAAAGTTGCCTGAACATCTTAGTTTTTTAGGTAATGTTTTGGTTGTCAGTCTGCGTTTATTACCATATTTGTTCATATTATTTATTTGTTTAATTGTTTGCTTGTTGATTATTGTCGCCGCAGGGGTAGTGCCACATTATGCTTCTTTGAAAAATGTTTATGTGGAAGCACAGCTCGGTCAGCAGCACATGTTAACAGCAGAAGCCCAGGTACGTGAGTATGAATTCGCCAAAGCTGAGACGGAGTTGCAACTAGCCAAAGAAAGTTTTGTCGAGGCGCAAAAAAGTTTAGCTGTTGTCGATGATTCATTTCTCATGAAGA
The DNA here is from genome assembly GCA_000996245.1 of Parcubacteria group bacterium GW2011_GWA2_40_23. Taxonomy (GTDB): domain Bacteria; phylum Patescibacteriota; class Patescibacteriia; order UBA11705; family JABHMO01; genus GWC2-39-14. The sequence continues at coordinate 77,888 of LBYP01000001.1, forward strand.
GTAGCTATTTACGTAATCAATATGATGTTGCTAGCGATGTTTTGTTTATCGGTGAAGAATTAGCCAATTCAGTCAATGGTTTGTGTGTCATAGGCGCTCGGGCCATGGACGCGGTTTCAGATAAGAATATGAGTTTTGAAAAGATTGATGCTACGACTAAGGGCGAACTCTTGGCGGTTCTCATATCTTCAATGAATGAACTCAAAGACGTGCGTCGTAATATCGGTATAGTGGGAGAAAAGCTCCGAGAAATTAACACTAAACAACCACTATTCATTTTTGATAAAGTCGTAGATCCATTACAAGCAAAAATCCCACAAATCGAAAAAGCTTTTGATGCTTCACTGTCATTTTTACGTGCCTTGCCTTGGCTTACAGGTTACCCAGAAGAAAAAACATATTTGTTTATACTCGAGAATAACAGAGAAATGCGTCCGGCCGGTGGTTTTATTGGCACATACGGAATTTTTCAAGTTGCCAATGCTGAAATTAAAAATTTTTATACAGATAATAGTTATAATTTAGATGTCAAAGTTAAAGATACTCAAAAGATTCCGGCGCCAAAACCAATGGAAAAGTATATGGCGCAACCAAATTGGTTTTTTCGTGATTCTAACTGGTGGCCAGATTGGCCAACTTCAGCCGAAAAGATTGCTTGGTTTTATGATCAAGAGGGCGGCACGGAAAAACTTGATGGGGTAATTGCTATTACTCCGACAGTTATTGAACAGTTACTGGGATTCCTCGGTGAATTTGAAATTGGTGGTTTAAAATTCAACCAACAAAATTTTTGGGAACAATTACAATACCAAGTTGAGTACGGTTATTATAAACAGGGAATAGATGCAGCAGACCGCAAAGATATTATCGGTGACCTCAGTCGCGAAATGATTAAACGTCTTTATTCGTATCCGATTTCGCAGTGGCCAGCTTTGATTGATACTATTTCTAAATCAGTCAAAGAAAAACATATTCTGATTTATTTCTTCGATCCATTAGCTCAGTCAGTGTCAGTGGAAAATGGTTGGGCTGGGGAAGTGAAGCCAAATCCAGGTGATTATGTGATGCTTGTCGATGCGAATCTAGCAGCTCTCAAAACTGATTCTGTTATGGCGCGCACGATGGTTTATAATTTACATGAGAACAAAGATGGAGCAGTGCTCGCTGAAACTCGCGTCAATTATCAAAACATGGGGACCTTTACTTGGAAAACAACTCGTTATCGATCTTATACTCGTTTATATGTTCCAGAAGGCAGTCAACTGATTTCTGTCGAAGCTGGTGGTAAAGTTTATAAACCAGAGGATGTTGATACTGTTAATGAATTTGGTAAAACTTCATACGCAGTTTTCTTTGAGGTAGAACCGCAGACATCCAAAGAAGTTGTGTGGAAATATCAATTACCAAATTCTATTGTCGAACAAATTAAAAACGGAGAATATCAACTTTTAGTTCAAAAACAACCTGGGATTGAGAAAATGAATTTACAACTTAATCTTAATTTTTCGACTGAAGTTCGTGATCTTGGTGTTGAGGAACAATTAAATGCTTTAGATATCAGCAAAAAAGCAAAAAAGCAAGAAAGCAAACAGATTGTGAAACAAGCTACTGTCTTGCGACAAGATCAGGAATATTCTGTGTGGTTTAATGCAAAAAAATAACCCTTTGAAGCTTTAGCGGAGAAGGATACAAAGTTAAGAGCCGGAACGATGAGATCGTTCCGGCTCTTGTTGTCTTAGCTTCGTGATTTGATCTGCTCGGCACGATCCCACGCAGCCTGGATCGTAGCGGAGGTCGGGCCAAGATCCGGGTTCTCGTACGGATATTGGCGTCCTGGAAAGAGGGTCGGATTTTCTTGGCCACAGGAACAGAACCACCCCGTAGCGTCGCTATTCAAGACATTGGCTGTTTTGTGGCATTTGCCACAAGTGGCGCCTGTCATGCCTGGATAAGCAGCCCAAGTGGTCATGGCCTCGACCAGCTCGTCTTCGGTGTAGCTGTGGAAACGGTCCTTCGCCATCATAGCCTCCTTTACACGGTCGCTTGCGCGACCGGTTGCGCAAATTGGTGTCGTTGCTTCTTGAGCGGTTCGCGCAGATAGATGACGACGAGCTGGAAGTCGTTATAACTGCGCTTACGCCATTGACGCCATGACCCACAGGAGGCACCGAGGTTCGTTCCCTTGAGGACGAACCAGGGAGCCAAGTGTCCGTACGGATTGGGGATGATCTCGAGTTCATGGTAGCCGGGTGCGAGAGCGATGGGGTCCTTGCATTTGGGCTGGTTGCTATCATAGACCGTGTGCTGTGATCCTCGAACCAGCGCGTAGATGTGCTTGGTCTTGCGGTAGTGGAGGGTCACGCCGCTCTCGGGGTCGGCGGACTTGGCCTGCCAGGCGTCGCTGGCGATGCCGGTCATGGTGCCGGTGAGGACGTACCACGGCGAGCCGTGATCGAAGCCGTACGGATTTTCCACTTCTTCGAGCTGGTAGTAGCCAGGCTCGAGAGTGTAGTCCGCGAAATCAGGATCACGGTCGAGATCGCGGTCTGCCTCGGTCTGAGGAACGTGCTCGAACAGCCGAATTGGCTTGCGCACCAGGGCGAAGATGAACTGTTTTCTTTCGATCATCGCCGTTACTCCTTACGCTGTTACGATGAGGGTGGGCGGCGGGGTCAACTTGATGTTGAGCGGCGTGTCCTGGATGATTACCGTCGGCCAGTAGTTCTTGCAGGCGCCGATCTTGCTGCCCTTGATCACGTACCAGGGAATTTCGTGTCCCAGCGGGTTCTTGATCTCTTCCAGTTCGTAGTCGCCGGCCGCGAGCTCCAACTTGGCGTGGTAGTATTCCGGCTTTCCAGCGAGGTTACCTTGGAAGACTGTGAATCCGGGGAGCTTGAGGTGGACGTAGATGAACTTTTCTTGCGTAGCCATCTCGTGGCCCTTTCAGGTTGTTACTCAAAGCAACTTGGAATATTATCAGAAAGTGCAAAATTTGTCAATATTAGTAATAAAATTAGTGAAAAACACGAAATTCCACCCTGGCAATTTTATCTATCTATGATAAAATAATGACACATTAAAGAAATATTTATGGCTTTTGTCCCACTCCACGTACATACTCATTACAGCTTGCTAGATGGTCTAGCCAAGGTTGATGATATAGTCCAAAAAGCCAAAACTGACGGCATGACCGCGGTGGCTATTACTGACCATGGGGTTATGTATGGCGTGATTGAGTTTTACAAAAAATGTCGCGCGGCTGGTATCAAACCAATTATTGGAGTGGAAGCTTATATCGTCAATGATAGAAAACGTAAAGAAAGATCAGAAGAAGAACGCTTCCACTTGATTCTTCTAGCGGAAACTAACGAAGGTTACAAAAATTTAATTAAACTAACTTCCATCGCCCACTTGGAAGGTTTTTATTATAAGCCCAGAATTGATTGGGAAGTTTTAAAAAAACATAGCGCTGGTTTAATTTGTCTTTCCGCTTGTTTGCAGGGGGAGGTGCCACGTTCAATCTTAAAAGGTTTTTCGGACGAACAATTAAAGGCAGTCGTAGAAAAATATCAAAATGTTTTTGGTGTGAATAATTTCTTTTTAGAAGTTCAACACAATCCCAACATTCCAGAACAGAAAATTATCAATAATAAAATGTTTGAAATTGGTAAGAACTGGAATATCCCCATTGTTTGTACGAATGACTCGCACTATTTAAATTCTGATGACGCGGAGGCGCACGATATTCTTCTTTGCCTCCAAACAAAACGAACTAAGAGTGAAAAAAATCGCATGTGCATGCTGGGCGAAGATTTTTCTTTCATGACTCAGCAACAAATGGCTGATAATTTTAGAGCCAATCTTGAGATTCTGGAGAATACTGTGAAGATTGCCGAGCGTTGCAATGTTGAAATCAGTTTAGGAAAAATTCATTTGCCGGTTTTTGAATTACCAGAAGGACTATCGGATGACGAATATTTGCACAATATGTGTTTGGATAATGTGCCAGTCCGTTTTGGGTTTGATGCGCGGCTGAGTAATTTTACATTAGAGCAAAAAAGAGTTGTAGATCGTTTGGATTATGAACTTAGTATTATCAAAAAAACTGGTTTTGCTTCATACTTTTTAATTGTTCAAGATTTTATTGTTTGGGCTAAAAACCATGGCGTGGTTGTCGGCCCGGGTCGTGGTTCTGCGGCCGGAAGCTTGGTCGCTTATTTAACGCGCATTACAAATTTAGATCCATTGAAATATGATTTGCTCTTTGAACGTTTTTTAAATCCAGAACGTATTTCCATGCCTGATGTGGATACTGATTTTGCTGATGAACATCGCGAAGAAGTGATTCGTTATGTAGAAAGTAAATATGGCAAAGATCATGTGGCTCAAATTATTACTTTTGGAACAATGGCCGCGCGCGCTGCGGTGCGCGATGTCGGTCGAGTCCTCGAATTACCATATTCTTTTTGCGATAAAGTTTCAAAGTTAATTCCCATGGACATGGATTTGTCAGAAGCTATTGAAAAAGTTGAAGAAGTAAAAGAACTTTATGAAAATAATGAAGATGCCAAACGACTTTTAGATTTTGCGCTTAAACTCGAAGGTGTTTCGCGTCATGCTTCAACACATGCTTGCGGAGTTGTCATTACCCGCGATCCAGTGGACGAATATTGCCCGCGCCAATTTGCTCGTGATCAAGAAGAAACTATTGTCACTCAATACTCTTTGCACCCAGTCGAAGATATTGGCATATTGAAAATGGACTTTTTGGGTTTAAAAAACTTAACGATTATTGAACGCGCCTGCGAAATTGTTGAAAAAATGTTGGGTCAAAAAATTGATATAGATAATATCCCGCTTGATGATAAAAAAGCGTATAGACTTTTTCAGGAAGGGAAAACGACTGGCGTTTTCCAATTTGAATCTAGCGGCATGAAACGCTACTTGAAACAACTACGTCCAACAAATATTGAAGATTTAATTGCCATGGTGGCTTTGTATCGTCCTGGTCCTATGGATCTAATCCCATCATACATTAGCCGTAAGCATGGATTGGAACGAGTGGAATATATTCATCCTTTGCTCGAGAATTCGCTTAAAAAGACATATGGCATTGCTATTTACCAGGAACAAATCATGCAGATTACGCGAGATTTGGCTGGATTTACTTTGGGTGAAGCCGATGTGTTGCGTAAAGCTGTGGGAAAAAAGATTGTGGAACTTTTGGCTGAACAAAAAGAAAAATTTGTGGCTGGTTGTGTAAAAAATAATATTCCCAAAGAAGTTGGTCAACAAGTTTTTGCTTTTATTGAACCATTTGCTGGTTATGGTTTTAACAGAAGTCACGCGGCTTGCTATGCGTACATTGCCTATCAAACAGCATATTTAAAAGCCAATTTCCCAGCGCAGTTTATGGCGGCCTTAATGACATCAGACCAACATAATATGGATCGTATCGCCATTGAAATTGATGAATCCAAGCACATGGGGATAGAAATATTGCCACCAAGCATCAATGAAAGTTTTTCAACTTTTACAGCCGTGGCTGATTCTCTGAATACTGAAAAGCCACGTATTCGTTTTGGGCTCAATGCTATTCGTAATGTTGGCGAGAATGTTGTTAAAGCTATTGTGCACGAACGTAAGCAGGGCGGAGAATTTAAAACACTAGAAGATTTTTTGTCGCGCGTTTCGAGCAAAGATATCAGTAAAAAATCTTTAGAAGGTCTGATCAAGTGCGGAGCGATGGATTTATTTGGTGAACGCAACCAATTGCTCGAGAATATGGATAAGCTGTTACTTTTTTTACACGAAGCTGAATCGTCACGCGACATCAAACAAGCCAACATTTTTAATTTCAATGGTGGTGAAAGTACTTATAATGCTAAGTTGATTTTGCGTGAAGTTACTCCGGCTACTAAAGTTCAGGTTTCGGCCATGGAAAAAGAATTTTTAGGTCTCTATGTTTCGGCACATCCTTTCCGTGAATACGAAGGTAAACTTACAGGCTTGATTACGCCGCTTTTGGAGATGAAGGCCATGGTCGGCTCTGGCGCGCAAGTGCGGGTGGCAGGTGCTGTTTCCACAATCAAAAAGATTATGACCAAAAAGGGTGACCCGATGTTGTTTGTCGGATTGGAGGATGGTTTGGCAGCTGTTGAAGTTTTAGTTTTTCCACGTTTATACAAGGAGGTTCATGAAAAGTTGGTCGATGGTGGCGTAATTATTGTCGACGGTAGTTTATCTGATAAAGATGAAGAACCAAAAATTTTGGCCAATAAAATTATTTTTGTGGATGAGGATTTGATTGATGTGGTGGCTCAGAAATTAAGAGGGAACAATACCAAGGTTTTAAAAGTTCATAAACAGGTTATGATTGATTATCCTGTTGGGGCTAGCAAGGAATTAGCTAATAATATTAAGATGGTTTTTATGAAGTATCAAGGCAAGTATCAGGTTTTGTTGAAATTGCAAGAAAAGTTAATTAAAACAGATTTTTTAATTAGTTGTGAAGAAGATGCCACCAAAGAAATCGAGGAATTACTTGGTCATGGGTGTATGCACCCTTGTAAAGAGTTGATCTAGTTGGCTATTTAGCTGGAAATTGGTATAATATCAGGGATAAGGGACAAGGTTTAAGGGAAAAGGGAAAAATATTATCCCATAACCCTTACCCCATACCCCATAACCCAGCTTAATTATGTATATAAAAAAACACACCCAAGTCGCTGAAAGTTATAAAAAATTAGTTTTAGGTTTTGTTATTATCGCGGTGGTTCTTGTTGGCATTATTCTCTATTTCTCTGCGAGCAAGGCAGTGATAAAAATTACTCCCAAAGTTACGGCTATTCAAACAGATTTTGTGGCTGATGTGGTTACTGATGGTGGCGCCATTGATCAGGCTTTACAGGGCGTACTTTTTGAAAAAGAAGTTGAAGGTGCTTTAGAAGGCGATGCCACAGGGACTCAGGTTTTAGCCGGGGGGACTATCGGTAAAGTGATTTTAATCAACAAAAGAACTGAACCCCAAACTTTAGTAAAAACTACACGTTTGCTTACTGCCGATGGAATTTTATTGAGACTTTCGGACAAAGTTGTTGTTCCAGCTAATGGAGAAATTGAAGTAAATGTTTACGCAGACGATCCCAATGCTTTCCAAGAATTAGCTCCAACCAAATTTACTATTCCAGGTTTATGGGAAGGTTTACAGAGTTCTATCTATGGCGAAAGTAAAGCAGCCATTAAGAGCATCGGTGAATCAGTCAAGGTTGTTAAAGCCGTGGACATTGCGCGCACTAAAGATAAATTAACAGAAGAACTTTATAATAAAGCCATTGATGACTTTAAGGCCCAGTTGCCAGGACAGAATAACACTGTCATGGTGGTCACAAAAAAAGTTGCCGATGAAAAAGTATCTGTGGAAGCAGAAACAGTTGTGGATAAATTTATTGTTAATTTAAAATTAAATGTGGTACTTGTCGCCTTGAATCAAGATGCCATTATGAAAATGGCCGGCGAACGTCTAAAATCAGTTGTGCCAGCAAATCAGGAGTTATTAAATTTAAATGCTAATAATTTTTCGTATAAAGTTCAGAATTTTGATGAGGTTAAGAAAACAGTTAATGTGAAGGTTCATGTGGAAGGGGATTCTGTTATTGCTTCAAATCATGAAATTTTCAATAAAGAAAAATTGTCCGGTTTAAGTCCTAAAGGTTTAGAACTTTATCTCTCGAATTTTGACGAGATCGAAAAAGTTGAAGTGGAACTCTCACCATTCTGGGTTAAGAATATTCCAAAGTTACAAGATCATATTATAATTACAATTCTTAATACTGCGAAGTAGGTAAATTTTACTAAGATATAGAAAAAGAGAGTGAAAGCTCTCTTTTTGGTTTTAGATTGACTAATTTTGTCATAAAGCTATAATGAATATAATCAGTAATGATTGAGCTATCTACCAAATAGCTACTCTTGACGAGTCCACTTTGGCTAAATTACTAGAGAACAATAGAACCAATTAAGTGTTCATCCTTTGCTATCTCCTTTGCAAATGCTTCGGAGATCAAGAAAGCTATGGATGGGAACTTGGGTGGAACCACCCTGCTACGGTGGGATCCCAGGACTAAATTGTTTAGTCTTTTTTTATTAGTATGCACAAAATTATCAAATTTGATCCACGTAAAGACATCGTCATAGGTTCTGCTTTTGGAACAATGATAGTTGGTGGCTGTCTGTTTTGGTTTTTATTTCATTTACAGATAATCGCCAGTACAAGTCTAATTGGTTTTTGGGTCTTACTTTTAGTTTTTTGTCCGGTTGTTCTTGTTTTAATCTATGTTTCCAAAAGATTTGCTCAAGGTGAAATGCGGGTTGATGAGAATTTATTACACATAAACTGGGGTGAAAAAGTTAATTGTGTGTTTGATTTAGATCAGGTTAATATTGAGAAATGGCGGGCGACTTGGTCTTTCCCAGATGGGAATAGAAAGGTTTTAGTTTATAAATTGTCTGACAGCAAAAATACTTTTACTTTTTTTGTAGAAATTAGTTGGACTAAGTATAAAAGTTTACCAGAAAGAGCCATTGAGGGCGTGTATATTCAGGTTAGAGATAAGACCATATTTCAAATTCATCCTAAGTTTCAAATAACATGAAAATTTTAATACAGCGTGTAAAATCAGCTAGCGTTTCAGTCAATAATGAAATCGTCGGAGAAATTGGACGTGGGTTATTGTTGTTTTTGGGAATAGCCAAAGAAGATACTGGAGGCGAAATTGAATATCTCGTTAAAAAGATTGTGGAACTTCGTCTTTTTGAAAATGAAGAAAATAAGTTTGACTTGTCAGTGAAAGATGTCGGCGGGGAATTGCTTCTTATTTCTCAGTTTACTTTATGCGGTTCTTGCGACAAGGGCCGTCGGCCAGATTTTTTTGATGCAGCCGAACCCTTTAGAGCGAAAAAGATTTATGATGATTTTGTGAATCGATTAGGTCAAGAGGGAATTAAAGTCGCCACAGGGAAATTTGGTGAGTATATGCAGGTTAAATTAGAAAATGATGGTCCAGTCACGTTCTTGTTGGAAAAAGGGGTAAGGGATAAAGGGAAAGGGGTATGACAGAAGAATATAAAATAAAAACATTTAAAGATTTGGAAGCATGGAAAGAAGGTCATCAGTTAGTTTTAATGATTTACATTGTTACTAAAATGTTTCCAAAAGAAGAATCTTTTTGTCTGACGTCACAATTAAGAAGAGCTATAGTCTCTTATACTTCTAATGTTGCTGAAGGATTTAGCCGAAGATCAAGCAAAGATAAAGCTCATTTTTATACTATGGCACTTGGATCTTTAACAGAAGTTCAGAGTCAATTGGAGATAGCAAAAGATGTTGAATACATAGATGTAATGACTTTTACGAAATTAAATAATCAAGCAATTATAATTCATAAAATAACCAATGGGTTAATAAAAAGTGTTAAGATGCGTAGGAATTAGCTTTTCCATTACCCCTTACCCCATAATACTTAACCCAAATACGTATGAACAAACAAGACTTAGAAAAAATGCGTCACTCTTGCGAACACGTACTAACTATGGCCATGATGCGTTTGTGGCCAGGGAGAATTAAAGCAGCCATGGGACCAGCTACTGCCGAAGGATTTTATTTCGATTTTGACTCAGACATTAGAATCTCGAGCGACAATTTTAAAAAGATCGAGGCCGAAATGGCCAAAATTATTGCCGAAGATTTGCCAATCATCAGAGATGAAATGACTATCGAAGAGGCACGTAAGTTTTTCAGCGGCAATACTTACAAAGACAATGAATATAAGCATGAATGGCTCGATTTGATTGAGGGTCGTGGCGAAAAGATTTCTGTTTATTGGATGGGCGAAAAAGGTAAAGATATGCCCGAGACTTTTGTGGATATTTGTTCTGGTCCTCATGTCGAATCGACTGGTAAAATAGGCGCCTTCAAATTACAAAAAGTTGCTGGTGCTTATTGGCATGGAGACGAAAAGAATAAAATGTTGCAACGTGTTTATGGTTTAGCATTTGAAACTCAAGCGGAAATTGATAATTATCTCACTCTTTTAGCTGAGGCCGAGAAAAGAGATCATAGAATTATTGGGAAAGATTTATTTTTGATCGAGCCAAAAGTTGGTTTGGGCTTAGTCATGTGGAAACCAAAGGGCGCTTTACTCTGGAGAGTTTTGGAAGACTTTTGGTATAAAGCTCATTTAGAAAATGGCTATGACTTGGTGCGAAGTCCGCATATTGGTTCCCGTACACTTTGGGAAACATCAGGTCATTGCAATTTTTATAATGATAGCATGTATCCGGTTTTGGAAGTGAGTAAAACCTTGAAAGAAATGCAAGACGGCGTGACTGTTGATTGTCCCCAAGAAGAATATTTATTGAAACCAATGAATTGTCCTTTCCACGTGGAAATTTATAAATCAGAAAAATGGTCTTACAAACAATTGCCATTGCGTTGGGCCGAATGTGGCACTGTTTATCGTTACGAAAAATCTGGAGAATTATCTGGTTTGACACGTGTTCGCGGTTTTACCCAAGATGATGCGCATATTATTTGTACTAAGGAACAAATGGAAAGCGAATTAGCACGCGTGGCAGAATTCGCTAAGATGATGTTTGATTCATTTGGTTTTAAACAATACAAGATTTATCTCTCACTGGGCGACCCAAAAAATCCAGGCAAATATGTTGGTGATCGTGTCAAATGGGACATGGCTGAAAAGACTTTGGAAAAAGTCGCGCAGAAACTTGGCATTGAATATGAAAAAGAAGAAGGCGAGGCTGCTTTCTACGGTCCGAAGTTGGATTATAAAGTTAAAGATGCGCTGGGTCGTGAATGGCAATGCACTACAATTCAATTTGACTTCAATTTACCAGAACGTTTTGATATGACCTTTACCAATGCCAACGGTGAAGAAGAACAACCCTTTATGATTCACCGTGCCTTGTTTGGCTCATTTGAAAGATTTATGGGGTTACTTATAGAACATTATGCTGGAGCCTTTCCATTATGGTTATCACCAGAACAGATTCGCATTTTGCCAGTATCAGAAAAGTTTGAAGATTATGCTAATGAAATTTTGGCAGAGTGTCGTAAAAACGGTCTACGCGCTAAAGTGATTAGCGACGGAGATTCATTGCCAAAACGTATTCGTAATTCAGAAAAAGAAAAAGTTCCATACGTTTTAGTTGTTGGAGAAAAAGAAGTCACCGATAAAACAGTTGCCGTGCGTAAACATAAAGCAGGGGATTTGGGTGCTAAACCAATGAGTGACTTCATCGCACAAGTTGTTGAAGAAGTGAGTGAAAAAAGGGTGTAAGTATTATGGGGTAAGGGTTAGGGGGTTCTATGTGTCCCATAACCCTTATCCTTTTTCCCTTTTTCCAATTAAGTAATTCGTAATTATAAAAAAATGAGACCCCACAACCTATGCAGGTGTGGGGTCTTTTCGAATCATCAGCGCTTCCTCCAATGGCCGGGCCAGAGCTTCGAGAGCAGGCCACGGCGTGGCGGGGTGGGCGTGTCGTCAGGTTTGTCGGGAGCGACGAGCGGCGCGGTCTCGTTCATGAACCAGGCAGCGTCGTTGGTCAGCTGGTTCAGGTCTTCTGGAGGCACCTCAGTCTCTCCCTTGGCAGCCAGCTCCACGAGGTTTTCGTTCAAGAGGTTGGCATGCATTCGGTACATCCTGAGGATCATCCAGAAGAAGACTTCCGCGTTCTCTAGGGTGTGATCGACAAAGGTGGGCTTATCTCGACGAACGGCGTCATTGAGGAAGGTGACTTCTTGATCCAGTTGCTTGGGATCGCCCCAGAACTTGGCCAGCGTCGCATCGATGTCGAACCAGGGCCAGGACTTGTTGTCCCACTCGTTGCGTTCGGCGAGGCGCAGCTTGTCGACCGTCATGCCCTTGGGGCGCAGTTCTTCCTGCACCATGGTAACGGTCGAGAGTCCTTTGAAGTGAGCGCGCAGAGGCGCAAGGGCCGCCACCAGCGCCGCCATTTCCTTTGTGGTGACGAGGTCGTTGTCCTCCAGATGCGCGAGATAGGCGTTAAGCGGGTGTATGAGCGAGGCGTCGAGCTGAGGAACATCCTCATCTCGTTGGGATTCGAGCAGCGTATCTTCCTCCGGCAACGGGCCGAAGGCATAGATCACGTTGCCTTCTCTCTTTCTGGTGTTCAAGTGACCCTCCCTGGTGATGAACTGTCTATTATTACATTTTCTATTGCTTTTGTCAAGCTGAGGATAGTAGAGTGTACGGCTACTTAAATTATCTCAAATTTTCGTGTATAATTAAAGTATAATTTTAATTAAGTATACTATGCGTTTTTTTAGTATTTTTAGTTTGACTTTACTTGTCTTTCTAAGCTCTGTAACTGGTGTTTTAGCCGGTACCGACCCTTATTTTAATTCTCAATGGTACTTACAAGAAATACGTGCGACTGAAGCTTGGTCAACCAGCAAGGGGAATCCAGCTGTTATAGTTGCTGTTATTGATACGGGTGTTGATATTGATAATCCCGACATTCAACCAAATATTTGGGTAAACACAGATGAAGTTCCAGGGGATGGCGTTGATAATGATGGCAATGGTTACATCGATGATTATAATGGTTATGATTTTGTGTCCGGTGTTGGAAACCCCAGTCCCAAGTTAACGAATGGATATACATCTAGTGGCATAAGTCATGGAACTTTTTTGGCTGGTATAATTTCTGCTGTTCATGAAAATAATTTTGGCATTAAAGGTATAACAGCCAATGTTAAAATAATGCCTTTAATCGGCTTAGGTTCTAATGGGCAGGGAACTTCTTCAGCAGTTTACAAAGCAGTTGATTATGCAGTCAATAATGGAGCTCATATTATCAACTTAAGTTTTGGTGGAGATGAATATGATGTGGCTTTAAAAAATTCTATTGCCAATGCTTATAATAAAGGTGTTTTGGTTGTCGCGGCTGGTGGGAATGCTTTAAGTGGTGGAACCGGTAAAGACGCCACTAATTCTCCAGTGTACCCAATTTGTTATGATCAAGGTTCTTCGGTAAATATGATTTTGGGCGTGGTGGCTTTAACTCAAGCAGATAAAATTGCCAGTTATTCTAATTATGGGGCCGGCTGTATCGATATAGCAGCTCCGGGAGATAATATCACCAGTTTAGCTTATCAAAATGCAAATTATGCTACGCTTCAAGATTATGTAAAAACCGGTTGGTACGGTAGTTCTTTTGCCGCAGCTATGGTTTCCGGTGCAGCCGCCTTACTTAAATCAGTTAATACTAGTTTAATGGCTAAGGATTTAATTAAGTTAATCAAAGAAGAAAGTGCTTTGCTAATTGTTGATCCAAAATATTCAGGAAAAGTTGGTGATGGCCGACTTGATATTCGCAAGGCCATGGACAAAGTTTTAAGTGCTTCCGGAGCTGGGGCTCCAGTTACTATTTTGCCAGGGTACCAACAAGTTACTGCACCAACAACTTCAATATCACCAGCGCCAAGTACTGATTCATTATTTTATGTTTCTACCAAGACCAGTGGTTCTGGTCGTGTTCATGTTTATAATTCCCAATATCAAAAAGTGAAAGAGCTAGATGTTTTGGGCGGAGCAGAATTTCATGGATTAAATTTATCGGTCGCTGACGTTAATTTAGATGGTTATAAAGATATAGTGGCGAGTGCGGTTAAAGGAGATCAACCTTTTGTCCGTGTTGTTGATGAATACGGGGTTATGCTTTCAAGCTTTTTAGCATTTGAACCAAATTTTAAAGGAGGTATAAATGCTGCGGCCGGCGATGTTGATGGTGATGGCCAAGTTGAAATTGTAGTTGTGGCTGATTCAGGACGCGAACCGGTGGTGCGTATTTTCGATAAAGCTGGAATAAAAAAAGCAGAATTCATGGCCTATAATAAAAGTTTTACCAATGGTTTAAGTTTAGTGGTTGGAGATGTTGAGGGTGACGGCCAAGCAGAAATAATTGTCGCACCACATAAGGGCTTAATGCCAAAGGTTAAAGTTTTTAATAGCAAGGGTAGCTTAGAAAAAGAAATCACTGCCTATGCCGCCAGCTTCACTGGCGGAGTTAACCTTGGTTTAGGCGACATTGATGGTAATAATATTTTAGATATTTTAACAGCTGCTGGCACGGGTGGTGGTCCACATGTCCAAGCATTTAATTCCAGCGGTACTCGTCTTGTTAGTTTTATGGCTTATAATACTAATATGACATCCGGAGTTTATGTTCGCAGTTTTGATTGGAACCGTGACGGGAAAGCTGAAATTGTGACGGTCGCTGCTGCCCCTGGTGGTCCGCATGTTAGAATATTTAATCGCACTGGCGTCTTGATCGGTGAATTTTTCCCTTTTCCAGTTTCTTTCACCGGTGGCGTAAGTGTGGAGGCCAGATAAAATGATTAAAAGAATTCATAGTTTTATAGATCGTAAATTGGGTTTCAAGGAATTGTGCCGTTATGGTTCAGTCGGTATTATTGGCTCCTTGATTGATCTTGCTCTTTTAAATATATTAGTTCAATTCACTAAACTAGATATTTATCATTCTATTGTGGTGGCTTTTCTTTGCTCTGTTATTGTTTCATATTTTTTACATTGCAGTTGGACGTTTCGGGTAGCTCGGGGTGCAACTCGCCTTATGGTTTATGTTTTTACAGCTACCTTTAGCCTAATTCTAAATGTTGTGATAATGTATTTTTTTATGGAACATCTAAATTGGTGGTATAATTATGCCAAGCTTACGGCACTCTTAATTGTAGTTGCTTGGAATTATTTTGTTTCTAAGGTTTTAATTTTTAAAATAAGAAATAATTAAAATTATATGATTGATGGAGTCGCTCTTAAGCAGATGAAACGTTGGTGTGATGACAGAGGATTCTTTTGTGAAGTTATTAAGTTTGGCGAAGAAACTTTCCATGAAGTTAAGCAAACAAGCTATACAGAAACTTTACCAGGTGTTATTAAGGCTTTTCATTGGCACAAAAAACAATGGGATGTTTGGTTTGTTTTGAAGGGTATGGCTCAAGTTGTTTTGTACGATTGCCGTGAAGAATCAAAAACAAAGGGCGAAACTCAAGTTGTTGTTTGCGGAGAAGATAATCCGGTTTTAATCAGTATTCCACCAGGAGTGGCTCATGGTTATCGCGTTTTGGGAAATTCACGTGTCGGTTTACTTTATCACACGAGCGAAGCATATGATCCGAAGGAACCAGATGAGCTTAGAATTGATTTTGATGATCCACAGATAAAATTTGATTGGAATACGAAGAATAGATAAAAGCGAGATAAGCTATAAGTAAGTCTAGAATTGGCTTAGCTTGTTTATCCTGCATTTGACGTAATCGTCATAGTGCGGGGCTTACTAGCTTATAACTTAATAGCTAAAATATGTTTCCACAAGAACAAAATCACGAAACAACATTTGCGCCCTACGATCGTGTCGTAAAACTTTTGTTGCCGATTATTCCTAAAAAACTTAAACCAAATCATCTCACTTTTGTTCGTTTAATTTTTACACCAGTTTTGATTGTCTCGTTATTGCTCGAGCTGTATAAAGTCAGTTTGATTCTGTTTATTGTTTTGGCTTTAACTGATCTTTTTGACGGTTCAATTGCCAGACTTAGAAATCAAATTACTGAATGGGGAAAGATTTGGGATCCCATTGCCGATAAATTGTTGATCGGATCTGTTGTTGTTTTGCTTTTATTTAAAATAAATTTGGTTTTGACAATTTTACTTTTAATGTTTGAGATTAGTTTTATTTTGGGTGGAGCATTTATGCATTTAAACCATGGAGATGTTAAAGCCAATGCTTGGGGAAAGATAAAGATGAATTTGCAGGCCTTTGGTGGTGGTTTTTTGATTTTGGGTTTTTTCTTGAATTTGGATATTTTGGCGAGTGTGGCCGAAATACTTCTTTATTGTAGTTTATTTTTTGCTTTAATGAGTATGTCTAAAAAAGGAATTTAATATGAATGATTGTATTTTTTGTAATATTGTAAAAGGAGAGATTCCATCATACAAAGTTTATGAGGATGATAATTTCTTGGCTTTTCTCGATATTCGTCCATTAAATATTGGACACACACTAGTCATTCCTAAACGACATGAACGTTGGGTTTGGGATGTGCAAAATGTGGGAGAGTATTTTGAAGTTACACGAAAAATTGTTTTAGCGCAAAAAAAAGCTTTTGAGACTGATTGGGTCGTCTCATTAATTTCGGGCGAAGAAGTTCCACATGCACATATTTGGCTTATTCCACGTTTTGAGAATGATGGTCATGGTGGATTCATTGATACTAAAAACATAAAGTCTTTAACCAAGGAAGAAATGCTCGCAGCACAGTCAAAAATTGTCGATAATTTATAAACGTTCACTATTTGCCAAACCCAAAAAAATAAAGTAAGCTGATACGAAACAGGAGGGGATAAATAAGAATAAAAAGCTTTATGAAAATGTTAGTTACTGGGGGCGCGGGCTTTATTGGCTCCAACTTTATCCACTATATCTTGAACAAATACCCAGATTATGATGTTATTAATTTTGATAAGCTTACTTACGCTGGGAATTTAGAAAATTTAAAGGAACTAGAAGATCACCCTAATTATCATTTTGTGAAGGGTGATATTTTAAACTCTGAATTATTAGAGCACGTAGCTAAGGACGTGGACATTATTGTTCACTTTGCAGCCGAATCGCACGTTGATCGTTCGGTTTTAGATCCGTTCGCATTTATCCGAACAAATGTTTTGGGTACGCATACATTACTTGAAGTCGCACGAAAACTGGGTAATAAACGCTTTCATCATGTTTCAACGGACGAAGTTTTTGGCTCTTTATCATTAGAAGAACCAGACAAGGCTTTCCACGAAGAAAGTCCGTACGATCCGCGCAGTCCGTACTCATCTTCAAAAGCAGCCTCAGATCATTTGGTGCGCGCGTATTATCATACTTTTGGTTTGCCAATTACAATTTCTAATTGTTCAAATAATTACGGGCCATATCATTTTCCAGAAAAAGTTATTCCACTTTTTATCACTAATTTAATGGAAGGGAAAAAGGTTCCGCTTTATGGTGATGGAAAAAATGTACGTGATTGGATCCATGTACTAGATCATTGTTCCGCAATTGATGTTATCATTCACAAAGGGAAGATCGGACATACATATGTAGTTGGAGGAAACAGTGAGAAATCTAATTTTGAGTTGACTATGGCTATCCTCGAGAATATGGGTATGGGCGAAGAAATGATTGATTATGTCAAAGACAGACCGGGTCATGATCGTCGTTATGCTATACGTCCACACAAAATAAAAGCAGAGCTTGGCTGGCAACCAACAATTGGTTTTGATGATGGTATTCGTCGCACTATCCAGTGGTATGCCGAGCATGAAGCGTGGTGGCAGGGGGTAAAGACAGGGGATTATTTAAAATATTATGATACTTGGTATAATAAGCACTAGTTGCGTTCTATGCTTTTGAGTTGTCATAGATCATGGATCATGTATCAAAAAAAATATAATGTCAAAACAGCGAATAAGCGAAGCGATAGAACCCAGCACTATAAAGTGTTCCCTTTAAATGCTGGATAAACACTTTCAACAATTTGAACAATTAAGTAATTCGTAACTTCAATATAGAAAGTTTTATTTGTAAAATTATGAAAATATTAATCGTCGGTAGTCAAGGCATGCTTGGTCAAGAATTAGCAAAAGTTTTTGCAAATGAAGAAATAACTCTTTGGGATAGAAATGATTTGGATATAACGGATAGAGAAATGGTTTATAGTAAAGTAGAGGCCTTGCGACCGGATGTCATTATTAACGCGGCTGCTTATAACAATGTTGACGCCTGCGAAGAAAACGCTGAGCCAGCTATGCGTATTAATGGCGATGGTCCAATATTTTTAGCACGTGCTGCGGAACAAATTGGTGCCAAGTTTATTCAATACGGATCTGATTATGTATTTGATGGAACCAAGAAAGAAGGTTATACTGAAGATGATTTACCACACCCAATTTCTAAATACGGCGAATCAAAACTCGCCACTGAAAATGTTTTCGCACATTGCACTCGTTGCTATGTTATCAGAACTTCTCGACTCTTTGGTCGCCCAGCTCTTTCCGAAGGCGCTAAAAAAAGTTTTGTTGATGTCATGATTAAACTCGGTCGTGAAAAAGAATCGCTTGATCTAGTAGATGAAGAATGGGGTAACCCAACTTACGTGGTTGATCTAGCCAAGCAAACAAAAGTTTTGGTTGAGGGGTTTTATCCCTCTGGCATTTATCATGCCACAAATGAAGGTGCTTGCACTTGGTATGGTTTTGGACAAGAAATTTTTCGACAAACCGGAATTAACATTCGAACGAATCCAGTTCCAACAAGCAAGTTCCCACGTCCGGCGCGTCGTCCGATGTTTTCTTCTTTAATCAATACAAAGTTGCCACGTATGCGTTCTTGGCAAGATGCTTTGACTGATTATTTAACAACTATTAACGAAATAGAACAACCTCAAGTAAAATCAATTTCTATGAAAAAGGAAATGAAAGGTATTATTCTCGCAGGAGGGAAGGGGACACGTTTATATCCGCTTACAAAGATTACTAGCAAGCAACTTTTACCGGTTTACAACAAGGCCATGGTTATGTATCCGTTAGAAAGTTTGATGCGAGCAGGTATTAAGGAAATTTTAGTTATTGTGGCTCCAGAGTATGCAGGGGATTATCTCCGTTTATTAGGTTCTGGTAAAGAATGGGGTATAAAGTTAACTTATGAAATTCAAGATGAACCTAAGGGTTTGCCAGAAGCTTTCATTATTGGTGAAAATTTTATTGGTGAAGATAATGTTACAATGATTTTGGGTGATAATATCTTCTTTGACCACGATTTTACGGATGATATCAAGAGTTTTGAAAAAGGTGGTCGTATCTTTGCACTTGAAGTTCCAAACCCAGAACGTTTCGGTGTGGTGGAATTCGATAAAGACATGCGTGTCCTTTCCATCGAAGAAAAACCCAAGGAACCAAAGAGCAAATATGCCATTCCTGGAATGTATATTTATGATAGTCGCGTCTGCCATATTGCTAAAGGTATTAGACCAACCTGGCGCCCAGAGACAGACATTACTGAAGTGCATAAAGCATTTTTAGGTATGAACGAATTAGATGTTCGTTTAGTTAAGGGCCGTTGGTTAGATGCTGGCACGCATGAAGCTTTGCTTAAAGCATCTAATTGGATTGCTGCCAGAGAGTACCAAAGTAAATTAGGTTTTACCGAATTATTTAAGTAAACATAAAAACAAAACTATGAAAGTAAATAATTTTCCTTTTGGGGAATTATTAAAAAGCTCTTGGGAGTGGACCATCAAAAATAAAATTTTGTGGATCATTGCTTTTTTTGCGGGTGGAGGTAGTTATTTTTTGAATATGTCATTTAGCCGTAAGGATTTTGAATCAATGCAAAATGTCATCCCAAACATGCAAAAAGTTCAAGACAATGTCACCGGCTTGTGGGTTAATTCTGGTGCTATTTATTTCGTGGTAGGATTAATTTTAGTTTTCGGTTTGCTTTTTTTTCTTTTGGGTTTGGCTATGAGAGCCTCTCTTATTATGAGTAACAAGCAATTAAGTCTTAATCAAGATTGTAAGTTTTGGAATTTGGTGAAAGCTGGTTTTTCATACTTCCCTCGATTGTTGTTAATGAGTGTCCTTTGGACGATCCCTAATCTTATACTTTTGGCGCTTGCCTTGGTTAGTGTCTTTAATATCGACTCAATAGTAATGGGGATAATATTTATCTGTACTATATTTGTTGGAGTATTATTTAATATCTATGTGGGGTTACTTAGACATAATGCTTATTGTTTTGCAATTTTAGAAAATAACACAGCTTGGAATTCAATTATGAATGCCGCTAAGTTGCTCAATAAAAATTTTTGGGTACTTGTGGTTGCGGCCTTAATTCAAATCGGGTTGGGTATTGCAATCGGTGTGGGTTTATTACTTGTTTTGATTGCTGTTGCCATTCCTTTTGTTATTTTGGGCGGACTATTAATGTTTG
The DNA here is from genome assembly GCA_000996245.1 of Parcubacteria group bacterium GW2011_GWA2_40_23. Classification (GTDB taxonomy): domain Bacteria; phylum Patescibacteriota; class Patescibacteriia; order UBA11705; family JABHMO01; genus GWC2-39-14. The sequence goes on from LBYP01000001.1 coordinate 97,988, forward strand.
CCATTGGCAGTGCTGGCATCCTAGTTCCATTGTTATTTGGCTCCATTGTCGTTGTCGCTGTTTTAGCAGCTTTACGTGGCGGAACTAGCTTTTTCTTTAATGCATTTTTAACAAATGTTTATTGGGAAATAAAAAAATAGGATAAAAAAAACGTAGGGAACAAAAATTTTTGTTCCCTACGTTTTTTATTCGCTTATTGGCAGTTGATAAAGATAGCTATCTTGTAAAAAGATAATAGCCGCATCATTTGAGTTAACAATAAATTTTTCAATATTAGGTATAGGAAATTCGAGTGTGAATCTTTTATCTCGATTATCTAATTCAAGCGCTGATATCTTTTTATTTTGAAGTGAGAAAAGATAATTTGCAGTGCTATGCGCCCAGTGAGCCTCGCCTAGATCATCGCTGTAGCGTGTAATATTGTTCTCGCGTAGTTCACTCTCGTCTAGTTTGATGTAGGATATTTCTTGTTTTGTAATAATTGATAAATAGTTTTTTTGATTGGCCAGTTCAACAGCTTGGACATTCTCTTTGTTGAAAATAATCCGATCTAATTCGGGATTAAAAATGAAAAGTGTGTTATATGTTTTTTCAAAAAGCAATAAGTGGTTTTGTACAAAACCATCAAAATTATAATCAGCTGATTTTAATTCAATGGCAGCTATCTTTTTGGTGTCATCAAGTTTCTGCCTAGTTAGAAATTTAGTGCCATTGATATTTTCAATTAAATAAATTTCATTGTTTTTGACTAAAAAGTCATTGAAGTTTTCATTTTTGGCGTTTGTGTGTATTTTAGTGTTTGTTTGGGCTAAAACATTCAATTCGTATATTATATTTTTATCCTGCCAATAAAGAATATTACTATCATCTTCGTTCCATTTTAAGTTAGTTGGGTGCGTCGATATCTTATTGATTTGTTCTTGGAGATCAATTTTTTGCTGTGGGAAGATGGTTGTGGCCACAAGGAGTTGATCGTCTATCTTGATCAAAGCTTTGGAATCATCCTCGGCCCAAAGAACAGAAAGATCCTTCCAACTTTTATCGTTGTTAAAAATTAGTTTTTGACGAAAATTATTTAGATTAAGAAGGTATAAGAAATCTTGTTCAAATTCTTGAGTTTCAAATAAAGCATAGCTGCCTCCGGGGGAGAAGGAAAGGAATGAAATTTTATTGTCACTGATTTTTTCGGATTGGCTTTGTGGAAAAAGTAAAACATCTTCAATAAAGGTGGTTTCTTGCGGTCGAATATCAAGTTTTTTTTGCCACGGGTAATAGCCCGCCTTGTTTATCTTGATTTCATATTCATCGGGTAAAACATTATTTTCGCGGATAGGAGTAGTTGCTGTCAGTACTTTGCTGTTTAATGAAACCTGAGCACTCTTTGGGGTGGTTTTTATAATTAAAGTACCGGTTCTTTGGACCTGAGCTTTTTTGAAATTATAACGGAAGCCGGCTGTGTAAAAGATTAGTAGCGGGGCGGTAATGAAAAATGCTATAATAAACGCAAGGGCGATAGCACGACGAATATTGATATTCATATAATTATATTAATAAGCCCATAATAGCTTATTTTTAGCAAAAAAACAAGAGATAAATTTGACAAAATTAGAAAAAGTGCTATAATAAATTAGTTAAATATAACAAATATACTTAATCAAAAAAAAGTATGGCTACTTCACAAAATTTATTGGAAGAAAACATCATTTCGCTCTTAGGGTTGGAAAGTTTACCCAACGAAGAAAAGGCAGCAATCTTAGACAAAATGACTGAATTAATTCAAAAACGCACTATGCTTAGAGTGGTTGAAATGCTAAGCGAAGAAGACGCTCAAACTTTAGCCAATACACCAATGGCACCGGCAGAAATGGTTGCTTTTGCAGCTGAAAAGGTAGGTAATTTCGAAAATATTTTAATGGAAGAAATATTAAAGGCAAAGCAAGAAATGTTAAATGCAGCACAACAAGTCGGATAAAGACTTGTTTTTTCTTTTTTAAAAAAATAAAAATATGGCTCAAAAGGATAAAGATCAAGATATCATCAAGAAAATGGAAGCTGCTTATGCTGATTTCACTTATTATATGGCGCAATTAGAAGCGCAGGCAAGTGACTTAGTAAAAAAGAATTTGCAGCAAATGAATACAGAAAAAATAAGTGATGTTTTAAAGAAAATTAAATCTATAAGCAAGAAGTAAATTATTAATTCAAACAATATGGCAGAAGAACCAGTAGTAAAAAACCCCGGAAAAGATGAGGTACAAAAAGAGGGTGCCCCTCGTTCAACAGAGGGCGAAGCCAAGGTATCTCCAGACGCGAAAAGAAATGAATTGGTGGGTTTGGCCGAGGGGTCTTTGGCAAGTGTAAAACTTATTTTAAAAGCCTTAGAAGGATCTTCATTAGAAGCAGAAGCAGAAAAAATTCGAGTACAAGCAGATGCTAAGTTGGAAGAATTAAAAGCTCTCTTGGCTAAATTGTTAGCACAAAAGAAGGCGGGAGAATCTGCTGAGCTTGCGCAGGTTTTAGGTGAAGTTAAAGATGTAGGCGTGAAGGTAGAAGCAGCAGTAAAAGCTAAACCCGTGAAGAAGCCAGTAGTTGAAGCACCTGTGGAAAAACCAGGAGAACAAAAAGAAGGCGCTGATTTTGAAAAAGCCGTTGTCGGTGCTGGAAATTGGGATGAACTTATTGCCGCTCTGGGAGGGGCTAAGGGTTTCGTTGGCAGTACTGGAAAAGATTATCCAGTTGAGCAGTTAGTGAAGGGAATTGAAATAATAAAAGCTAAGGATGGGAAGGTTTCTCCAGACAGCGCTTTAGTTATTTCATTTCCTCGAACAGCAGGTTTACGTAAAAAAGTAATTGAACTTATCAACCTAGCCAAGATACGTTTTGAGTTTGACCCTAAGGGTAGAGTTTTACATTTTGATGCAGATGGTAAACCTGTTTTGGTAGAGCCCGGGGTCATGGATAATCCAGCAGGAGTGGAACCTGTAGATCAGGCAGCAGAGCCAGCGGCTGCTTCGGCAGAAACTCCAATTGCAGCGAAGCCAGTAGAGACACCAGTGGCAGCTAAGGCAGTCGAAGTACCAGCAGCTGTAGCTCTAGAATTACCTCCAACACCTCCAGGTCAAGAAGGTGGTGAAAAACATGCTCGTTTAAAAGAATTGGGTGATGATTATGCTTTGAAAGAATCCATTGCCAGAAAAAAGTGGGGTGGCATGACAGGTTTAATACGTCACGCATTTAATAGAAAAGGATATCAAGAAGCGGTTGATGCCCGAGAAGCATCTCTTAAAGCCTATCAAGAAGAAAGAGCTGAACAAGTTGGCCATTCGGTTCAAGAAATGTGCAAAGAGCAAATCGCCCTTGCGGATAGAATGGCAGAAAGAATGAGTGAACAAAAGAGAATTCTTGTTTTAAGTAATCTTTACGATTCATATAAGAAATTAGGTGATATTAAGTTGAGTAATGTTAAGTTTGGAGAAGACTCCATGTTTAAGGGACTGAATAAAATTACACAAAGTAAATTTGGTAAGTTACTCAATGCTCGCATGGCTATTAGTTTAGGTCTTTGTGGGGTTGGTGTCGCCCTCGGTGGCGTTGCTGCTCCAATTAGTTTCTTGGCTACTCGTCGAATTGTTGGGGGATCAATGCTTGCTTTTGGTAAATATGATTCCCTCACCAAGGGAGCAGAAATTTTTGAACCAGATATAAAATTATCTCCAGAAAATCAAGCAGAATTAAATGCCTTTTCAAGTGAGCAAAAACTTGGAGGTGTGCGTCGTGGTCTTAACAAGATTCTAGGTACTGGGGATAAAGATAAACTGTTTAAAGAGAAAAAACTGGAATTGTGTGCTAAAGAAGCATCTAAATTGAGTGAGGCTGAATTAGAAAAAGCCATTAATTATTTTGAAGGTAATAATGTATTCTTTGGTAAGAAACCATCAGAAAATAAATCCTACATAGCTTTAATGACAGAAAAAGCACGTCGTGGTCAAGCTATTTTGGATGAAGTTGATGGTGATATTAATAAAGAGAAGGGAGGGGCTCAAGCTAAATTTGATACAGCACTTGAGGCCAAGAAACAAGAAATGATGCAACCAAGGATTAATGAAGTTATCGATTACATTAAGAATTGGTACATAGTTGATGCTAAGCTATTTGAAGACCTGCAAAAGGTTGTTGTTCCTCCTGGAACAACAGAAGAACAGTTAGCAGCAAAAAAGCTTACTCCTGAGTATAAGGCATGGGAGACTGAGACAGAGAGAGGAAAGGCGATGATGGCTAGTCTGCCAGATGAAGTTCAGGTGGCTTTGGCAGCCGCTCAAGGTGATAAGTTAGGACGAAAAGACGGAATGAGGTCTTTGTTGGATCTTAAAACAGCCGATGAGTTATATAAAGAAAAAGCTGAAGATATTGATCCTAGTAAGGTTGCTGATGCAGATTGGCAACTTAATGCTGGTGTAGAAAAACAAATCCGCGATATTTTAGGCAAGGATCCTAAATTTAACGAAGAAGCTAACGATGCATTTCGTGCAGAAATCGGTTTCTTATCACAAACAATGGCGGATTTTGAAAGAAATAGAGAACGAAGAAAAGATGCTGTTTTGGGCTTTTTGGATGCAGAATTAAAGAACCATGATAAACAAGTTGATGAGCGAATAGTCGTGGCCGTCAAACGTGATCTATACAGAAAATTAGCGGCCTTGGCGGCGGGTGTCTTTGTTGCTTCAGGTGCCTTTGGTAAGTTACTTAGTGGAGGTTATCATGTTATGGCTGGTGGCGAAGGTGCTGGAGCTGGTGCAGCTATTCTTGAACAAAAGGGTGGTGGCGGCGGCACTGGTGCGGCTGTTCTTGAAAACAAGGGCGGGGCCACAGGTGTTTGGGGCGGTGGTGAAACAGTAGAAGATACGGGTGTCTGGCCAGGCTTGGAAGATAGACAATCTACTTGGGACTCATCACTTCAGGAGAATGATCCAGGTAAACTTGATTATTGCAATCCAGATGATTATCCGAAGGTCGAAGAAACAATGGCAACCCCAGAAGCGCCAATTGCTGAAGGTATGTATGGTCAAGGTGATGGTGTTATAAATGTTGCCAGAACTTTGATTAAGTCAGGTGTTGATCCAAAATTATTTGAAGGCATGAATGATACTCAAATGCAAAAGTGGGTGTTAGATCAGTTGCAAGACTATAACCTTCCAAATGGCAAGAAGGCAGTTGTTGATCTTGGTAATGGTCTATTCCATTATAACTTTATGCCACACCCAGGTGGTATGGTGAAGTTTCTTGTCGATGAGAATGGTCATGCTAAAGGTCTTGATTTATGTTTAGGTGATAAAGTTAATACGCTTAAAAATGGAGTTGATATTGCTACTAAGGGTTTAGTTGATCAAGCAGCACAAGCAGGTGAAAGAGTCGGAGATGCTGGTCAAAATGCGCCTGATTATAGTATAAATTCTCCTGGTCATGGCATGACGGCTAATGCAGGATTGGAAGCCTTACCTACAGATGATGAAGATTTAAAAAATCTAAATAAATTGCAGGCTGGTGTTTACAATGCCACACATAATATTGCACATCCAACTGATGTGCCAGATAATACTCCAAACATTGCTCCACAAGATGCTTCTGGTGGAGATGAAATCCCTTCAGACGCAGATGCTGATTCGGACGTTGATGGGGGGCATGATTCAGCACCTTCAGCTCGTGATGCCATTGATGCTCATGCTGACGCTGGTTTGGGTGAGATGAAGAGCGCTACGGATGCAGCAGCCAAATTTATGAACGAGAATTTATCGGCTCAGGCACGTATTGATGCTCTTCGAGGTGTTATAAGACCAGGAGAAAGACTTGATATTGGGGGGCAATCATTTCAATTAGCAAAAGATGGACGTCTTCTAGTTGAACATGCGGGGAAAATGTATTTTGTAGATGAACAAAATATTGGTCCAATATCAAAGGAGATGCGTCTTCTCAATGAAGTTTTAAATCCTGATGACGCTCCATGAAAACCAGCGGCTGTGCCCACAGAAATAGGGGCTGACGCTGGATCTCAAGGGACTCCAACACGAACTGGAGCCTCGTTTGAGAATACTCCAGACGAACCAGCCGACGTTGAGCCAGAAGCGCCAACGCCGCCGGAGGTTCCTCAACATCGCTCGGGTATTGGACTTGGAGTTCATATCATTCCTGATGATACGATGAATGAAGAGGCTCGTCGATATGCACGCCGAGGAGCACGCCATGCTACAAAGTATGCGTTTGGCGGCCGTGGTGGTAATCGGCTGAGAATCCCAATGCCATATTCTCAAGGTGGGGTTGAAACGCGCGAGCTTGGTGGCAAAACTATGTATGTAGTTAAAGGCGCGGCTCGCGAAGCCTGGGAAAGAGGTGGCGGCGGAGCTACTGTTGAGGCTGGCTATTTGCCAAAGGATCATTTGCGTATTATGCGAGATCATTTGGGCCATGCACCAACGGGTCTAGATAGGCGCGATATGACCGAGCAGTTGCGCCAGATTTCTATGCAACATACTGAGGCAGATCAATTAGAAGCTGCTGGTCGAGTGCGGGAAGCTAACCGGCTTCGTCGAGCGACTAAGCATCTTATTGATAATGTTAACACCACTTATGGTCATGTTTATACTGAATTATAGGTTAAATACTATGAAAGAAGGGCTTTTTGCCCTTCTTTCTTTTTGGTAAAGTGTATGCTAAAATTGAGCTGTAAATGGTTACGAATAGCTTCATAAAGATGATGTTACGAATCATTACATATACTCAAAGTTCAGTAGTAATTCGTAACATCCTAATAAAAAATGTATTATTCGTAACAACAATAATATGCAAAAGTTTATAATTGAAGGCGGCCATGAATTGAAAGGTGAAGTTGCTGTTGGCGGCGCTAAAAACGCGGCTCTTAAGTTTGTGGTAGCATCCATGCTTTCTAGCGAACCGGCGACTTTTACCAACGTCCCAGATATTGAAGAGGTTAATAGACTTTTAGAATTATGTACATTTGTGGGTAGCGAAGTTTCACGTGATGATGGTCAAGTGAAAATCCAAACAAAAGAAATTACTAATATCAAACTTGATCCTGAGTTGGTCAAAAAGATTCGTGTTTCAGTTTTATTATTGGCACCAATACTTGCTCGCAAAGGCGAAGTGCATATGCCGCATCCAGGTGGTTGTGCTATTGGTCAACGTCCCATTGATTTATTTATTCAAGGTTTTGAAAAATTTGGTGTTAAGGTTACCGAAAATGCAGAAGGTTATCATTTTAAAACAGATAAATTGCGCGGCATGAAATTTGTTTTTCCGTTGGTTTCTGTTACTGTCACTGAGACATTAATGATGGCGGCTACTTTAGCCGAAGGAAAGACTATTTTAAAAAACGCTGCTTGCGAACCAGAAATTCCAGCTTTGGCTGAGTATCTAAATAGTTGTGGAGCTAAGATAAGTGGCGCTGGTACAAATACCATCGAAATTGAGGGCGTAGCCGCACTTTCTGGTGGCGTAGCCAAGATTATGCCTGACCGCGTTGAGGCTGGTAGTTTCGCAATTTTAGGCGCTCTATGTGGTAATCCTATTAGAGTGACAAACTGCAATCCAGAGCATTTAGAGGCACTTTGGACTATGTTCGACCGCATGGGCGTAGATTACAAATTAGGGCCAGATTGGGTTGAAGTCAGAAAAACAGACAATCTTAAAGCAGTTGATGTAGTCACGCACGAATATCCTGGTTTTATCACCGACTTACAGCAACCCTTCACTGTTTTGTTAACACAGTCTAAGGGGATGTGCATGGTACACGAAACTATTTGGGAAGGTCGTTTATTTTATACAGACAAATTAAAACAAATGGGCGCTCAAATTATAATGTGTGACCCCCATCGTGTCATTGTTAATGGACCAAGTAAACTTTATGGACGAAAACTCGAAAGTCCAGATCTCCGCGCTGGGTTTGCACTCGTCTTGGCCGGTTTAGTCGCAGAAGGCACCACGACCATCGAAAATATTTATCAAATAGATCGTGGTTACGAACATATAGAAGAACGTTTACAAAAATTAGGCGCTAAAATTAAAAGAGAAGAATAATTATGGAAAATCAAATTACGAATCAAACCCAGAACCACTCATTACATTCGGATTCTGGGCAAGCAAAAAAATGGAAGTTACGAATTATCGTTGGGGTTATTGTGATAATTCTATTAGGAATTTTTTTCGCAGGTGGTTATGTTTTAGGTAAAGTAACTGATGGTAAAATAACTTTTAAAGGAGATATTGAACTATATAAGCCAACAAAGTTATCAAATCTTTTTGAGAGTAAATTATTAGAACAAGTGTGGACAATTATTCAAACAGATTTTGTGGATAAAGATAAAATTGATGAAAAGAAATTATTTTATGGTGCCATTGCCGGTTTTGTTTCTGGCTTGGAAGATCAACATACTGTTTTTTTAGACCCTGAAACAACAGCCGAATTTGAAGATGCTATTTCTGGCGCATTTGAGGGAATCGGTGCAGAGATTGCCATTAAAGATGGTTTGCTCACGATTGTTTCTCCTCTTCAAGGTTCACCATCTGAGCGTGCGGGTTTGCTACCAGGCGATATAGTTTTTAAGGTTGATGGAAAAGACATCTTTGGTTTAAGTGTAGAGAAGGCTGCTCGTCTTATTCGTGGACCAAGAGGGACAGAAGTTACGTTAACAATTGTTCGTGGCGATGAAGATCCATTAGAAATTAAAATTGTCCGTGATGTTATTACGACCAAGAGTGTTGAATGGCAATTTCGTGATGATGGTTTAGTCCATATTAAATTAAAAGCTTTTAACGGTGATACCAGTGAGTTGATGAAGGAATTTGCCAAAGAAGTTAAAGCAAAAAATCCTAAAGGAATTATTTTGGATTTACGTAATGATCCAGGTGGATTATTAGACACGGCGCTTGACGTTTGTTCCTATTGGATTGAAAATCAAGTCGTTTTAATTGAAAAGTTTGGCGATGGAAGGGAAACAAAGTATCAAGCTAATAATTTAGCTCCATTTAAAAATATTCCTACAGTCGTATTGATTAATCAGGGGAGTGCTTCTGGTTCTGAAATTGTGGCCGGGGCTTTGCAAGATTATGAAATTTCCAAACTGGTTGGGGAAAAGAGTTATGGCAAAGGCTCAGTTCAAACTTTAAAAAAATTGCCAGATGGGTCTTCAATTAAAGTAACTGTAGCTAAATGGTTTACACCAAAAATGAGAACAATAAATGAGCTGGGTATAGCCCCAGACGTAGAAGTTGATTTTACTCGTGCCGATGCGGAAGCCAAAAAAGATCCTCAGCTCGATGCGGCTATTAAGGAATTACAAAAAAAATAATTTATTAATCTATGCAAGTAGTTTTTACACAGAATGTAGCGAAGATTGGGAGGAGAGGTGAGGTTAAAGAAGTTAAGCCTGGTTTTGCATCAAATTACTTGTTGCCACAGAATTTAGCAGTCGTGGCTTCAGTTGCCAATGTTAAAAAGTATTCAGAACCAGTAACAGTTAAAGAAAAAGTTCGTGCCAGCAAAATTTCTGAACCCGCTAAGATTGCGAACAAAATTCGTTCTTTGGATTTAATCTTTATCGAAAAGGCAGATGAAAAAGGAACCTTTTTTGCTGGCGTAACGCGCGATAAAATTGCTGAAGAGTTGAAGAAACATCAGATTATAATCAAACCTAAGCATATTCAACTTAGTGAACCAATAAAACATGCTGGTAATTACAAAGTTGCGGTTGAAGTTGCGGCTAATGTTGTTTCAGAGGTAAGTGTCAAAACAAAAAATTTAGAATAAAATAAAAGGAATAAGCTTATAGCTTATAGCAAGTTAGCTTTTAGGTGCTTAGTATGATAATACTTAACACCTATGAGCTATAAGCTAGGCACCTATAAGCTTGTAAATATGCCAAAGTACATCTTTGTTGTTGGCGGAGTTATGTCATCCGTAGGGAAGGGCGTAGCGGCTGCTTCTATCAGTAAAATAATTCAATCTCGTGGGTATCGTGTGGCTAATATTAAATGCGACATGTACGTTAACATCGATGCTGGCACTATTCGTCCAGCTGAACATGGAGAGGTTTTTGTCGGAGTAGATGGTGTTGAGGCAGATCAAGATTTAGGCAATTATGAACGCTTTACAGACCAAATTTGTACCCGCGATAATTACATTACCACTGGTCAGATTTATCAGGAGGTGATACGTCGTGAACGTAATTTAGAATATGGTGGGGAAGATGTTGAGGTTGTTCCAGATGTTCCCAATGAAATTATTCGACGTATTGATGTTTGCCGTCAGAAAACAAAAGCTGAGGTTATGGTTATAGAATTTGGAGGCACTGTCGGTGAATTCCAAGTGTTATTGTTTTTGGAAGCCGCTCGCATGATGAAAGCCAGAATGCCCAAGGATGTTTTGTTTGTTTTGGTCAGTTATCTACTCACGCCAAAATTATTGGGTGAACAAAAATCAAAACCAACTCAATACGCTATTCGCACTTTAAACTCGGCTGGCATTAATCCGGATTTTATCATGTGCCGAGCCAATGATCCTGCTTCAGAATCTATCAAAACGACTATTAGCACGGTTTGCAGTTTACCACGCGAGTGTATTATTTCGGCTCCAGACGTAGAATCAATTTATGATGTTCCAGTAAACTTCGAACATGAAGGTTTGGGTGCCACAATGCTTAAAACTCTAGGATTAAAAGAACGAAAAAAGAATTTAGTCGATTTTATAACATTAGCGAAGAAGACTAAAAGTATTAAAAAAGGAGTGAAGATCGGCGTTGTGGGTAAGTATTTTAATTATAAATCATGCCGCGATACTTATATTTCAGTTCTTGAATCAATCAATCATGCGGCGTGGATAAATAATGTTAAGGCGGACATTATTTGGCTCGATTCAGAGGAATACGAAACTAACCCAGCCAAGTTAAAAGAGCTTTCAGGTCTTGATGGTGTGGTTGTTCCTGGTGGTTTTGGTGCGCGTGGAGTGGAAGGAATTATTTCTGCCATTAAATATGTTCGCGAAAAGAATATTCCGTTTTTGGGTTTATGTTATGGCTTACAATTAGCTACAGTTGAATTTGCTCGTCATGTTTGTGGAATTAAAGGCGCTACTTCAACCGAATTGGATCCAAAGGCTGAAGATCAAGTTATTCATACCATGTTAGATCAGATTGAAAAGATTCAGAAAAAGGATTATGGAGCCACTATGCGGTTAGGATCTTACCCCTGTGTTTTGAAAAAGGAATCAAAGAGTTTTGGTTTATATAAAACAGCTAAAATTTCAGAACGCCATCGTCACCGTTATGAAGTTAATAATGCTTACCGAGCACAATTAGAAAATAAAGGTATGCTTATGGCCGGGACCTCCCCAGATAATAATTTAGTTGAAATTATTGAGTTACCTAAGCATCCATTTTTCATCGGAACTCAATTCCATCCAGAATTTCAATCTCGACCATTAATAGGGCATCCATTGTTCAATGGTTTTATAAAGGCAAGTCTTAGTAAAAAAGCGAGACAAGCGAGATAAGTTGGTAAGTAGCTAGGTAAAAAAATATAGGTATAAGAATGCAAGAACTTAAGAACAAGCGAAGCGATACAACATTTTGAACAATACAACAAAAAATTCCGCCATTAATGGCGGAATTTTTTAATATTGAAGATTCGATTTAATATCGCAGGTTTCTTCTATGCAATGTGAAATAATTTTGTGAATGTTGGTAACCCCTTTAGTCGAGGCTTCTAAAAATCCCTGCACTGCAGCTTCGGCAAACCAACCGGACTTGAGCCAATCAAAAAGCCATTGATTGGTGTAGCGCGGATCTTCCATGTTCGTACCAGAGCCAATTGTTTTTAACCAACGTTGATTAAAAAGTTCTTGTGATCCAATAGGGTCAGCAATGATAATGGGGAACCCCAGCGCTGTATAAAAGCTAAGTTCACTGGGCTTGGTCCAGATAATATCTGTCCGGCGAAGATCGCGTGTAAATTGATTAAAATAATCAGCTTTTGTTTTACTAAACAATATATGGACTTTACGTTGGCGTAATTCTTTGCTCAGACCGAGAGCGATAATTTCCTTTTTGAAATAGTCATAGACTTGTTCGTGTACGCCCGCGATTAAAATCATCTGAATTTTATTGTGACGAATATCATCTTTTAAGCTTTTGACAATTTCTATTCCGAGTTCACGTTGGGCACCAGCCCCACCGACAGCAAAGGTGAGAGTGAGCGGATGTCTCTTGTGTGGCGGGAAGTTTTTAGTACCCAAGTGCTCTCGCAGAGAATCACGGTAGCGTTTTAGATATGTTTTGGTGGGATCAAGATTGAATAAACGTTCGCCCAAGTGTTTTCTAAGTTTAGTTTCTTTTTCTCCACCTACAAGTTCGTCAGGCAAAGGAAACCCAGTTACAAAAATGTTATCAGGTTTGACTCCATACATTTGCAGTCTTTGTTCAACGCGGTGATTAGGAGCAAGATATTTAATTTTACTTTCTTTTGGATTAAGTGGTGCCCAGGCGCGACTGATATCAGTATCCGTACATAAACAGTAAATGTCTCCAGGATAATTAAATATTTCAGCCATGAATGCAGGTATAAAAAAGGTGGAGATGATTGGTAGAGGTTTTTTAGATAATTTATCAATCAAATGTTTACCCCATTTTTTCTTTTTAATCAAAGAATAAGTTGAAGAAAGTTGAATCGACGGTTTTGAAAGATCGCGTTTGGGATAAAAAGGTTCTATTTTTTGGAAACGATCAAAAAGATCCCAAGCGAGTTCTCCAATTAGAGGAACATTCTTAAAGCGCGAAAAAAATTCATACATTTCTCGGCTTTGTTGCCAAATGTCTTTGTCAGATTTGGGGATTCCTGCGTAGGTATTAGCATTAAGAACGGTTTTGTTGACGCTTAGTTCACGCAAAGGGAAGGCCGCACGTTGATGGCCATAACCCATGTCTACTGCGATAACGTAAGCTTTATTGTTGGTATTTTTCATATGTTCATATTATATCATAAAGAAATATGTAAAAAGAATAATGAATAAAGAATAATGAAGAATAATATTGATTATAGTATTTCCTATTTATAGCTCTAATTTTGTATATGCGATTATTCGTGACTATTCGTAGATTAGTAGAAGATTGGTAATTAGTAATTTAAAAAAAACGGTCAAACCCATGGGGGAATGACCGGAACGATTTAGTGAACCAGACCCGTGAGGAAGTGGAGCAGGCCGGGGGCTTTCTTTGTGAGTGCGTTACGTTCACGTCCGCCCAAGGCGAGGAGTTGTTCGTTGGTCTGGCGCAAGTGCGAGGCCAGGCCGATGCCGAGGTTCTTGAAGATGAGCATGGCGAGCTGGGGTTCAACACGGGAGATCGTGTCCATTGTTTCTCGTGAGAGAGAAGCGATCTCGGTGCCATCAACGGTCGCCGTGATCTTGACCGAGCGCGGCTGACCATCGAGGAAGGCGATTTCTCCGAGGACGTCGCCGGGCAGGAAGTCGACTTCGAAGTCGCCGAGTCGGATCCTGGCTCCACCCAGCAGAACGATGAAGAGAGCGGTGCCTTCGTCGCCCTTGAGGACGATCGGTTGGCCGGCTGCGAATGTCTGTCTGGTCGTGAAGCGAGCGATGACTTGGTCGTGGCGCAGCGGATCGAGGCCTTCGAGCAGCTTAGTTCTTAACATGGCTGACCTCCAGTGATAGCGATTTCTCGACCTAGGAGCGTCTTAATCTTAGCACATTCTTGGATTCTGTTAAGATTGAATTATAGATTGTTGATAACTTGATTTTCAAAATTGTAATCAATGTTTTATTATAATTAGTGAAGGCTTAATTCGGTACAATATAATAGGGATATGTTATCGTCTCCCTTCTCCGAATTGAGCTTTCTTTTTATTGAATAAAAGAAGTTTTTAGTCTACAATATAGTTCTATATCCTCATATTAGATTACGTGAAAATCAGCAACGAGAAATGATTAGTCAGTATTTTAATTATTAGTAGATTTGTAGTAGATTCGTAATTCGTAGTATATGCAAATACCTAAACGTAAATCAGAAAATCGTCGACTGGTACCAGTGGATACTTTTATTACAGAAGAAAGATTTAATGAGTTGAAATTAAAACTAAAAAGGATGAAAGAAGTCATGCATCCCAAATTAGCAGAGGAATCAAAAAGGTTAGCTCAGTTTGGAGATTTTTCGGAAAATGCAGAATATCAAATCGCGAAAGGTAAATTACGTGGTTTGAATCAAAAGATTTCAGAAACAGAATTTCAAATCAATCATGCACAAGTTATTAAAGCGAGTAAGAATACGGATAAGGTCGGTTTGGGACATTTTGTGACTATAGAAAGTCAGGGAAAACAAAAAACATATCAGATTCTTGGTTCGACAGAATCGAGCCCTCAAGCCGGAATTATTTCTCGTCATTCACCGCTTGGTGAGGCTTTGCTTGGTTCAAGCGTCGGAGAAGTCGTCGAAGTTCAACTAAAAGAGAAAAAGGTAAAGTATAAAATTGTAGCTATCAAATGATATATAAAAGCTCTCTGGATTAAGCAGAGGGTTTTTAAATTAGATTTAGTAAATGTCAATTTCCCCTGCTTTTTGATTATTTCTTTAATGTTCTGGCTAAATTTGATATAATATAGACAGTTAAGACAGCATAGTGAATCTAATTCTTAAACAACAAAATTATGGAAAATGTCATCAAAAGTACGCCCAAGGATGTGTTTTTGCATTTATTCAATATTGTCACCTTCTATTTAAGCGTTATCGGTTTTATCATGCTTTTTATTAACTACATTAATGCCTTGTTCCCAGACGCATTAAATTATTATTTTTCTAATATTTCTAATGCGGTTAAAGTTTCTAGTTCCATTTTGTTTATTGCTGTCCCTGCTTATTTGTTATCAGCTTGGATATTGGGTAGAGATTTAAAGAATATGCCGGAGAAAAGAGATTTTTGGCTACGTAAATGGTTAGTTTATTTTACTCTTTTTGTTTCGGCCATCACGATTATTGTTGATTTGATGATTTTTGTTTATAACTTTTTAGATGGTGATTTAACAGTTAAATTCATTCTCAAGGTTTGTATTGTTTTGATTGTGACAGCAGCTGTTTTTGGCTATTATATTTGGGATTTAAAACGCAAGGAAATGAAATCTAAATTACCAAAAATACTTGCAATTGTTTTAGCTGTTGTTGTTTTGGCGAGTATCATAATGGGGTTTTTTATAATAGGAACTCCGAGCCAACAGCGTAATAGAAAGATGGATGATCAAAGAATAATGGATTTACAGACTATTCAGGGGCAGGTAGTTGATTATTGGTCTAGAAAAGAAGTTTTACCAAAAAATTTAGAAGGTTTAGAAGATAATATTTCCGGTTTTATTGTGCCGAAAGATCCAGACACAAAAAAGGCTTATGAATATAACATCAATGATCCTTTAAAGTTTGAACTTTGTGCGGATTTTGCAACCTCAAGTTTGGATTTGCCTGCACGTGGTAAGGAAACTATGTATGATTCGCCTTATGGCGCCTTTCAACAGAATTGGGATCATCAAATTGGACGAACTTGTTTTAGTCGAACCATTGATCCAGAATTATACAAGTTGAATACTTCTGAACCAAAGGTGTTGAGATAAAAAAATATTATTTAAACTTAAAAGATGGATTAGCTCCATCTTTTTTGGTTTTAAAAAAGAGATTGAAAAATATGTCGGATTTTGGTAAAGTTATTTTTAGATAACAGTAACGAGGTAGGGAAATGAAAATAGATGTTGCGGGAGTCGAACGAAGCACTATTGCTTCGTTGGTGGATCTTCATGGCAAGAGCATCCTCGAGGTTGGTTTCGGCTCTGCTCGTGAGACTTCGTATCTGACATGGCCAGACAACTTCATCTTGGCGATAGATCCAGACCCGGCGCGGCTCAAAGCTTTGCCAGGGAAGATGCCTGGGGTGGGTTTCCAATGTCTCGACATCCTCGCGACGAATTGGTACCAGGAGTTTGATCTGGTCGTCTTTTCCATGGCTTTGCATCACATACGGACGAGGGAAGCGAAGCTGGAAGCTCTGGCCAAAGCACGCCGAGCGCGCAAGCCCAGTGGTGAGATTCTGATCATAGAACCGCCACTGGATGGTGAGTTGACCCGACTCATCTGTGAATTCGACCAGGACGAGATTCAGGGCATCTCCGAAGCAAGGGACATTCTGGACGATTTAGAGTCCGGTTGTGTCGCTGCGGTCAAGGGCGTAAAGGCCTTGTGGGAATTCGATGATGAGAAAGAGCTGTTCGGTTTCTTTACCACCATGATGCAACGTGTTCGTGTCGGCATCACGGAAAAGGAAATTGAGTCTGCACTGTCTCTACTCGGTTTGGCTGGTCGCGCCCAGTTGATCGATGCGATCGATTTCTACGTTCTGTGAAGGTAAGAGGGGTTTGAGTTCACGTGCTCAAGCCCTTTTTTTATTGTTCTTTATTAATCCGATGATACCAAAAATAACCGTTACGAATCCTATCAATTGTGTGCCGGGGCTATCATCATATCCACCATAGATAAAGAAAAACACCCCGAACAATATTGCTAAAATAAAATATATAATTCTGCGATGATATTTTTTCATAGTTTAATTTGTTGTTATGTATTAATTATATCAATTTTGATGGGATATTTGAAATTTGTAAACAAAAAATCCTCACAAATAGTGCGGATTTTTTGTTGGTTTACCAGGTATCGGCAGCCAACAAAGTTGGCAACTGGTATATGGCTCCCCACGTCGGTTAAGAACAATCAATAACTGTATATGTTAGGGCTTTTTTAGGGGTCGAATCGAGTGTCCCGTGACGGGGACGGGTTGAGGGCATCTTATCGACATTTTCAACAATTCTATAATTATTTTAATTTTGACAAATCTTCTAACAAATGACCAAAGTCGCCTTCCTTAAAAAAATCGTTAATAACTGTTTTGCCAACAAGCGATGTGTTTATAATCTTCCCCTTCCATTCAGCTTTAAGCACAAGGGTATTTTTACCTTTTAAATAAAATTTATTGTTATGAGCACATCCATTCCGAATATGACAAAAGAACTGAACAATAGGCTCATTCCAAAATTTTTTTAACAAACCATTTTCCTCAAATATATTATATGCATAAATTATAAATATGCACGCAAGGGTTGCAAAAGAAACCTTAGTCAACGGTTGCGGAGACTGTTGTTGGTCAAATTTAATTTTATTAACAATATTCTTAATTGGTAAATTAAGATCCTCCTTAGGGAACGAACTCTTAATACTTAGCATTGCCCTATCATCAGGAATACTTAAGAGGGCATCTTGCACTAACGGAATATGTAAACCCGCAAATCCTAAGTGAATTAAAGTATAAACGCCGAGAACTTCATCGAATATTTTATTTATTATTACTGGTCTCATTGTATTATCCATAAGTATTATTTATTACATTAAACAAAACAAACAAGCATAACCTCGCTTGTTTCTATCTTAATATATTATGCGTATTAATCATCATTCAATTTATTTAATCAGCCAACTCCATATTCTCGAAAACCACGACTTTGATGGCTTTGACTCATTTATAGGTTCAGTTACTTTAATATTTGAATTTTTTTGAATATTATTATCTAATTTCGCATTAACAGGTTTGATCGCCTTATCAATTTTAGGTTGTTTGTATTCCGAAGCAAGCGTAGTATACCCGCCATTATCTGAATAGTGGCTTTTTATTGGCTCCTTTGGCTGTGGCAATGATTTAGCCTGATGACAGTGATATTCCCCGCTACTTAATCCCCACTTTGCGCAATTTGTACGGCACGTATGACATCCAGATGAATCGGTACGGCCTGGGTGTGCTTGAGTTAAAGCTGGAAAAAAAAGAAAAATAACTAAAACAATAAAAAAAGTTTTTTTCATAATAAATTATTTTTTAATAACAAAACAAACGATTTCAACCTCGTTTGTTTCTATATAAGTCAAGCACCCAAACGGGTCGCTTCAAAATTTTGAGTTATTGTGAATCCAGATCAGTCAAAGTATCCTTTAGCATTTGTCTTAATGTTGTTTTACCTTTGGTAGTTTTGAAATAACTTTCACGACGGAGTGCGTCGGGTTTTGATAGATAGGCTTCGAAGAAAATCAGTTTAACAGGTAATCTTTTTGCAGTCGAAATATTATCTCCGCGTTGATGTTCTAAAAAACGTCTTTCTACATCATCAGAAAAGCCAATATAAAACATTTTATCCTTAAAACTCCAGAGAACATAAACATAATAAAATTTTTCTGCCATGATTTTTCTTATTTTACTTTGGGCAGTGAACCATTCACTTCCCATGTACCATTCCTACCCATGTACCATTCCTACGTCAGGTACACGGTAAAGTCAGGTACACTGCATGAACTACTCCAATGGGCAAACCATGCGTTTTTATTACATGGCGTGCCATGAACTCGAGCGATAGCGAGTAGTTCATGGCTCGGGGATAGGGATTCGAACCCCAATAGCCAGCGCCAAAGGCTGGAGTCCTACCATTAGACGATCCCCGAACAACTGATAATATACTACCTAAAAATGATCCTTTGGTCAAGTTTTGGTGATAAGTTAAGGGTCTGATAAAATAGATGTATATGAAAAAGACAATTATTAGTTTAATAGCTATTTTACTTCTTATAAGCCCCGTCATGGCGTCAGCTGATGAACCTGTCGGTGATGCAGGACTTGCCCCTTTTCCAGAATTAGCCACAAGTACGGTGTTTAAAGCGCAGGTGCTCAGTGTTATCAAAGAACAGGAGCAAAGTCGCTCTAATGGGCAAAAATACACGCAACAGGACGTTCTACTGAAGGCTTTAGATGGTGATATCAAGGGGCAGGAGATCACTTATTATGGCATTGGAGATATTGATGTTTTGAGTTCCATGTATGTTAAACCAGGTGACAAGGTTTTTATGTTGGCGAGTCCATCTATTGACGGCAGCACTCAATATTATATTACTGATCATGTGCGTAGTGGTAACCTTTTACTCATGTGTATAATTTTTGTATTGTTGATTTTGTGGGTAGGGAAGAAGCAAGGCGCAAAATCCCTCATCGCCTTAATCCTTTCTTTTGTTATTATCATGGCCATCATTATCCCCATGATTTTGCATGGTTATAGTCCGGTGGCAGTGGCGGTTTTTGGGTCAGTATTAATTTTGGCTGTTATTATTTATTTGACTTGGGGTTGGACGCAAAAATCGCACATTGCCATGTTAAGTATTATTGCTAGTTTAATTGTTACGGGAATAGCTTCGTGGTTTTTTACAGCTTTCACAAAATTAACTGGAACCGCAAGTGAAGATATCATGTCACTGTTAAGCGTCGGAACTTTTGTGGTTGATTTCCGCGGGTTACTATTGGCTGGAATGATTTTGGGCACAGTTGGTGTTTTGGATGATGTAATTATTAGTCAGATTTCGTCAGTGGAACAATTAAAAGAAGCGAATCCAAACTTGAGTAGTCTTGAATTAATTAAAAGAACTTCAAAAATTGGCATTGATCATTTAAGTTCCATGACTAACACTTTATTCTTGGCTTATGCTGGTGCGGCCTTGCCACTTTTATGTTTATTTTATGTGAAGCAAGAACCATTTTTAAGTTTTTCTCAAATTATTAATAATGAAATGATCTCGACCGAAATTGTGCGCACTCTCGTTGGGAGTATTTGTTTAACTTTGGCTGTGCCGATTTCGACTTTTAGTGCGGCGTATTTTCTTAAAGGCAAAAAGTAACCAGTAACCAGATAAAAACATTACTATGCCGCCCGGCGCTGACGCGTCTCGGGCGGGTTTTTATAATTAGCGATGATTTGTAGATTCGTAGTTGATTCGTAATTAGTAATTATAAAAATACTGCTGTCCTCAATGTAGAGAACAGCAGTTGTGAGCTAGGTCAGGCGAGTTCGATCGTGTACCTGTCGGCTTCGGGGCGGTTGGGCTTGGGGACGTGGATGGGCGTGGGCGCCAAGCGCTTCAGGTGCAGCACCTTATCGTTCAGGGTGGCAGTCCAGCAGCCCATGCTGAAGATGAGCGTTCTGGGCGTACCAGGATTGTTGGGGACCCAGTCGAGCCCGTTGAGGGTACCGTTTCGGACCGTTCCTACACGGTCGTGATCGTCCAAGTGTTCCGTGACCTTGCTGCCTGCGGGGATGGGCGTGTCATTGGTGAATACGCTCAACTTTATACCTCGCATGGTGGGTTAAGAGCATTGACCCAATTTAAAATTTATCATCAGGAGTAAAAAGTGTCAATTCTGATTACGAATAACACATTCTATTTTGAAGTTACGAATTATTGTTTACGAATAATGCAATTATATTGATGTTACGAATTATTAGTAAGTTCAAAAAGTAATTTATATACTTCCTATCTATTCTATGTTTTATTCGTAACAAAAAAAACAGCCGCACCCTCCGAGAGAAGGTGCGGCCAAGATCAGCGAATAGTTCCGTTACCTGACGCGAGGCGGATCGAACACGTAGATGTCGTGTTCGGGGTTGTTCTTCACGCTTCTGTAGTTCGGCGTGCGAGTCAGGATCCAGACTTCGCTGTTTTCGGTTTGCTCCAAGAACCAGCTCTCTGGGTCAAAGTCGAACGTCTTGGGCGTGGTCTTGATGCCATGAGGTGTCACCACGATGCGGATGAGGCCGGAGGGTAGCTGGTTAATTCTCACGACCGTCAAGAAGCGCAGTCTCGCCATCCGGCCGATCAGAACTTCGGCTGGGTCGGACTCAACTTCTGTGCCCATGTTCCATCTTTCTTCAACCGCGAGCAGAAAGTCGGCGAGTCTCGATTCTGCGGAGGACATGAGAGCGGGAGCCATTTTCGTACCCTAGGTGGTTGAATTGTTTCTTACTTCTTCGCGAAGATGAACACGAACTTGAGGCACTCTGGATCGCCGGGGAACTGGTTGACGAACGTGGTGTTCTTGAGTAGCACCCAGTTACCACCTTCTTCGGTCTGCCCGAGGTTCCACAGACCGTCGTCGAACACGAACTCGCCAGCGCCGACCTTGATGTGGAGGCGGCCATCGGGCTGCACGTTGGCGTCGAGGATCACGCGACCAGGGCCGGTCACACAGAGGTCGTCCTTGTTGTAGGGGACGATGTTGGCACCCGAGCCGAGCGCGAAGAGGAAGGTCTGGACGAGTTGATTACTCGAGCTGAGAGGAACGAAGGCCATTTTCGTACCTGAAGTGGTTGATCACGTTGCTTCTCGCAACATGAAAGAATAGCAGACTTTGATATTGTTGTCAAGTGTATTGCCTAAATTTAGATAAAAACTAAACAATTAATTATTGTGTAGGTGCAGGTCGCGACCTGCACCTACAGGATGTTTTTCTTTCAAAATATGCATTTTTAAGGTAAAATATAGTCGATATGAGCTCAGAAACCTTCAAATCTGTCTGCTGTCGTAATGTCAGCATTATCGCCAAATACGTTACCAAGAATCTCGGTAGTGATAATTTGTTACTAGAAAATTTGCCACACGAGCCAGAATTTTATGAAGACGAAAATAGTTGGATTACGCTAGAAGAGTTTGTGTCCATCATGGAAAAGGCGATTGATATTCTGAAGGATCCCGAAGCTGTCTTTAACATGGGACTTTCTGCACAAGAGCTAGAATCTTGGGGCGCCTTTAAATATCTGCAAAAGGTTTTTGCCAGCGTCATTTTGGGTCCAGTGGAAGTTTATAAACAAGTTGGTAAATACAATACTCACTTTAACAAAACCAAGGATTTGATTGTCGTTGGAGCGGAAAAAGATCGTTGTTATGTAAAGATTAAATTTAAAAATAGTATCAATCCGGTTGATGATTTTGTGAGTGATTCATTTATTCGCGGAATTTTAATCAGCGTACCGAGAATTTGGAATTTACCCGAAGCAAAGATCATGGAGCCGATGTTTGAATATGATTTAAAGCGTCTGCTCATTCAAGTTGGGGGAGTGGATCAATCTGAAATTAAGTTCTTGGCTGGCCGTTGTATGCTCCGCAAGGAAGAAATTGGTCATCAAGTTGTTCTGCTAAGTGAAAAAGTTAATGATGAATATTTGTTTTTGGGTGATTATCGCGAAGTTAATCCTGACGAAGACTGGGACAATGTACGTTTAGGGTTTTTGATCACAAAAAGTGTTCAGGTAAATTCGCACTTAAAAATTCAAGAAGGCGAAATTTATAATGCACCATATTTTATTTATAAAATCACTTGGCGACCGCTTAATTTCTTTCAAAAAATTTACCAAGTTTCCCTTAATTCTTTTCTCAGTAAAAAGGCCTATCGTGATGGTTTAGAGTCGCAACTTGAGACAATTAAGAATTATGTTGAAACCTTGGAAGATAAGGTTGTTGAGCGTACCGAACAATTGAATGCGACGAAAGATGAGGCTGAGTATTGGCGTGAAAAAGCTGAAACACTTTTACAAACAATGTTACCGGAAAATGTGGCTACGAGCATGATGCAGGGTCGTTTAAAGGCTGAAGAAATGGAAGGCACTATTGTTTTTACAGACTTGGCTGGTTTTACCTCTTTTAGTCGAGATTTAGCCCCAGAAGAAGTCTCAAATCAACTCACTGGCTATTTCACTGAAATGAGCCAAATTATTAATAAGCATTCTGGTTGGGTTAATAAGTTTTTGGGTGATGGAATCCTTGCAGTCTTTGGTTTGCAAAGTGATATTGATCATGCCGAGACGGCGATTCTCGCTTCTTTAGAAATGCAAAAAGCTATGGAAAAATATCCTTGGCATAAGCGTATTGGTATTGCCTCTGGTAAATTTATCACCGGTGAATTTGGCACAGAAAAAACTCGTCGCTTCGATTGTCTCGGTCATGTTGTCAACTTAGCCAGTCGTTTGCAATCTCATGCTGAAATTGGTGAAATTCTTGTGTGCGATAATACTTATAGCAAAATGAGTCACAAATTTAAATTTGGTAATAAAAAACAAATAGCACCCAAGGGTGTGGGTACTATTGATGTTTATTCAATTAATCCTAAAGAAAATTATTAGCGTGCGTCTTCCAGTATCGCAAAGTGTTTTTTCTTGGCATAACGTAACAAATCCGGATCAGGGTTAATGGCCGTGGCATGACCAACTAAACTCATGAAAGGAATGTCGGCAAAACTATCTCCATAGGCATAACTTTTACTAAGATCAATATTAGCTCGACTGGCGAATTCTTGTAGCAGTCGAGCTTTTACGTCTTTGTAGCATAAACATTTTACTTTGCCTGTATAGCAGTGATGTTCTTGTGCTAATTTAGTGTCGAGTGTTGTTCGGCCGGCAAAAAGGTGTTTGAATTCCTGAGCGAGCGGATGAATTACTTCGGACACAAAGACAATTGAGTGTTTGGCCTCGGCATGATCTTTCAAGATAGGGAAGAGACCATATTGAATATTTTTGACAATTTTTTTGTAAAATGAATGATGTACCACGTTCCTTAGTTCTCCCACGTCCCAACCATTTAAAATGAAGAGTGATTTTCTCATCAATTCTTTGTGTGGCATTTTGCCGGCTTTTTCTAAAAATAACCAGTAAAAAACTTTCAGAGCATCACCATAATGCAATTTGTGCAAAGCAAATAAATATTTAACCAAATCTTTTTGAGAGAATCCTCCGTAAATCGTACGATCGATGTCGATAAAGACGCCGATTTTTTTTGTTTTGGGTTGCTTAAAGTAATCTGGTTGATATCTCATCGGCAACATGTCAACAATGGCTTTTTCAATTTTGTTGCGCGTGGCCAAAACCTTTGCCCAAGGAAATTCAGTGTGCGATTTTTTGATTTGATTTTCAGGTGCAGGGATCTCTGCACCAAAAGTTACGGTGACTGTGCCGGGGGTTAAACTTTTTTCGTCTGGGAAAACTTTGTCAGCATTCCTTAAGGCAACTGGAATTATTGGCGTATGAGCGCCGACACTGATTCTGGCGGCGCCAGTATGAAAATAATGAAGCAAATGGGTTAGTTCAATATGACCCTCGGGAAAAATAATCAAAGAATTTCCGTTCTTGATTGCTTTGATGGCGTGTTGAATGGCGTGCTGTTTCGATTCGCCTTTAGGATATCTAATGTCATCAATTACGTCTCGTCGGACAGTTACGGCTTCCATTTTGTTCATCCAAGTTGCAAGTATTTTGGGGAACTGTTGTAAAGGTGCAATGAAGAGAATACTTTTTGGTCCGAGTATCGTCAATAAAATAAACCCATCAAAGTCGCTGGGGTGGTTGGCCGCATACACAAATGACTTGCCGACTTCATGTTCGAGGTGGTTTCGGGTTTTAATGCTGATGCCATTTAAGTCAAAAGCAGTGCGGATAATCCACACTGCTGCTTTGCACCACAAAAGGCCGCGTTTTTCTGGTTTAACAAATTTTTCGATAACGATCATGGGAAAAAGAAGAATAAAGGTAAATAAACCAATATCAAAAATCAGAAAAAAATGATGCATCTTGCCAAGTAAGTTTTTGTTTCCCTCCTTATTCATGTTTATATTATACACCAAAATTGTGGTTGATTGAAGTAGGGAACAATAAATATTGTTCCCTGCGCTTTTTGTCGAAGTTTAGGAAATATGCTATAATTTTAGCGTCATAAAAGAATGTTATAACATAAACTTATGTTGTGGTTTTGGGTTGTTTTTGCTTCACAGTTTGCCAATGCTGGCGCTCAAATATTAGATAAGTTTCTTTTAATAAAAAAGTTCCCCCGAGTTTCTGTCCTAACTTTTTGGACAGCAGTTTGGAATTTGTTGGGGGTGGTTTTTATCTTTTGGGATTTTATCTTCTTCCCAGGCTGGACGATTTTGATTCTAGCCCTCTTGTCCGGTGTCTTTTTCACAATTGCTTTGCAGTTTTTATACTCAGCTTTAAAAACAGGCGAAGCTTCGCATATAGGTCCACTAGTTGGTGGGGTTGTGCCGATAGTTTCTTTCATTGCTTCATACTTTTGGCTCAATGAACGCCTTTCTGGCTTTCAATTGTTTTCAATCGGTTTATTAGTCTTGGGAACTTTGTTAATTTCATTTGAAAAAAGCCGTAAACATAATGGTTGGCACATTGGCATGGTTTGGGGGATTATTGCGGGGATATTCTTTGGTCTTTCATATGTTTTGACTCGTGGTGTATTTTTAGAAACAACATTCTCCACTGGTTTTGTCTGGGCTCGTATTGGTGGATTTATCGCGGCTTTGCCGCTACTCTTAAGTCCATTGGTTCGTGGAGATATTTTCGTTAATACAAAAGCCAAAAAGGAGAAGTTGGAATCTGGCTTGGTGGTTTTAATTATAAATAAAACTTTGGCTGTTATTTACTTTTTAGGAATGAACTACGCTTTGTCACTCGCTAGCGCCACAGTGGTCAATGCTTTGGCTGGTTTACAATATGCCATTATGTTTTTAATGGTTTATATTTGCACCAAAACCGTCCCGAAATTTTTTAAAGAACAATTCACGCGACGGGAGATTGCCATACAAGTACTAGCAATTTTAATAATAATAAGCGGCTTAGCTTTGACTGTTTTCTCTACTTAGTATGCGAAAAATTACCAAACATTTTTTAAGACTGGGAATTATCTTGATTGTTTTGTTTGTTCTAATAGTTGCTGCGTGGGTCATCTTTTATTTCCACAGCTTTGCTCAAGACAATTTTAAATTGGGAGTTAATTTTTCTAAATCATATACAGAATATTTGGGTTTGAATTGGCAGCAAACATATACAGCTATACTCGATGATTTAAAAGTAAAAAATATACGTTTAGCTGCACCCTGGAATGAGATCGAACCCATTGAAGATCATTGGGTGTTCACTGATTTAGATTGGCAGGTTAACGAAGCAGTAAAACGCAATGTTGATATTATTCTTGTTCTTGGTCGTCGCACTCCGCATTGGCCAGAGTGTCATGATCCTGTGTGGTTAATGGGTTTGCCACCAGAGATTATTATTGATCGTCAAAATAAAATGATGACCAAGGTTATTGAACATTATAAAAATATTTCACAAATTAAAATCTGGCAGGTTGAGAATGAACCGCTGCTCGATGTTTTTGGTGTGTGTCCCCCTGGTGATATTAATTTGTTGCGGCAAGAAGTGACTCTAGTTAAAAATCTTGACGATAGACCGGTGTTAATCACTGATAGTGGGGAATTAAGTTTTTGGGCAGCCGCTGCGAATACTGGAGACATTTTTGGCACCACCATGTATCGAGTCACTCATAATCCGTATTTAGGTTATTTATATTATCATTTACCACCAGCATTTTATACTGTAAAAGCCAAATTAGCAGGAAAAAATTTGAATGATGTTATTGTTTCTGAATTACAGGCTGAACCATGGGCACCGGGCGGTCTTTTAAATACTAGTTTGGAGGAACAGCAGGTTTCTATGGACGGAATACGTCTTGTTAATCATGTTAATTATGCCAAGCGTACTGGTTTTGTGGGTGCTTATCTTTGGGGCGCAGAATGGTGGTACTGGCTGCGAGAAAAACAAGGTGTGAATGAGTTATGGGATACTGCACAGAAAATATTTAAATAATAAAGCTTATAGCTTCTAGTCTATTAGCTTTTAGGTGCTTAAGATCTAGAATCTTTGTAGCTAAAAGCTAGAAGCTAATTCCTATAAGCTAAAAAGAATATGGGAACACCAGGATCAATTAAACCAAAACAAATTGGGAAGGTGATAGTTTATTCCGTAATTTTTATAATGATAGTTTTTGCAGCGGGGATGTTAATTACGCGAATTCCGACTAGCACAAAACAAGAGGATGTCAAAAGCAGTAGCAAAAAGATTACGAGCTTTGAAGAGGATTTGGTTGAACAAGCGCAACAAATTTATGCGCAAAAAAAAGCCAAGAACGTGGATTTTAAAAATGGATCTTGTTTGTCTGATAGTTTAGCTTCAACTTGGGTAGTTGATATCGCGCATGATCCGCGACAAGCCATTGATGATTTGCCCGAAAATCAATGCCCTTCATTTATTTCAGGAAAGACGCAGCATTTTATTGAACTAGATCCAGATGGTCAATTAATTAGATTACAATAGCTATGAAAATTATTAGTTTCTTGTGTTTGTTTGCAGTTTTGGGTTTTGTTTTTGTTCCTGGTGTCAGTGCTAATCAACCCACAGCTGTAAAATCACCAACACAGGATTTTTTGGAAAATAAAGCCGCCATTATCGAACCAGGAGTTTTACCAACTTCTTTTTGGTATTGGGCTGATAAATTTGCTGAGCAGATTCGTTTTGTTTTTACTGTAGGCAAGGAAGGTAAGGCCGATTATTTAGTTGGCATGGCCAAGGAACGTTTGGCGGAAATGAAAAAGTTATCAGAAGAAGGAATTACTAAGTATGCAGATGGGCTTCTGGTTGAACATGATGAGTTAATAAAAAAAGCGCAAGAAATGTATTTAGATTTAAAGGAACAGGGAATAGAAAAAGCCAAAGAGTTACAGGTCGGTACAGAAAAAAACATTTTGATTAACGAAGCGAAAATCAAATCACAATTGGGTAATGCTGAAACCACTTATAAGGTTAAAGAGGATTCTGTTGGCGCAAAAGTGCGTGCTTTTTTGGGAACAGTGATGAGTCATTTGTCTTGGAAGAACGAACAGATTCAGGGGCAGAGAGCGGATACATTCGATAAATAAATACTAATTACTAATCTGTTGCTAATCTACTAGTAGTTCAAATATTTGAGTGCTGTGTATTTGATTGGTACATGGTACTTTTTTTATCTAAATTTAGACAAAAGCTTGACAAAAAATAGAATATGTGCTATATTGATAATACCGCAGGGCTGAGCGACCTGGCAAAGCCAGAGCCGAGCAATCGGCTAAAACTCTCCCACAAGGAGAGAATCGAGGGTTCAAATCCCTTCTCTGCGGCCCGCCTGGTTAGGGGACAGCATTCACGCTAGAAGCTGTCCTCTTAAATTTGTTTGTGAATAAGCCAAAATTTAGCTATAATGAGTATTGATTAACTATCAATATTTTTTATTTTATGCACAAAAAAACCATTTTTAAAAATAAGGCACGTTTACTCTATATCCCCACACCGGGGACAGAGGCGGTAACTGTGCTTTTTTTATTTGCCGTGGGTTCACGTTATGAAACCCCAGAAATTAATGGCGTCTCGCATTTTATCGAACACCTGATGTTTAAGGGAACAAAAAAAAGACCAACTACACTTCATATTTCCAAAGAACTTGATGGTGTCGGTGCTGAATTCAATGCTTTCACGGGCAAAGATTACACTGGATATTATATAAAAATAAATCATAAGCAAGTTGATTTAGCAGTTGATGTTTTGTCCGACATGCTTTTGAATTCAAAATTTGATGCCAAAGAAATGAATCGCGAGCGTGGTGTGATTATCGAAGAAATAAATATGTATCATGACAACCCAATCATGTACATTGAAAATGTTTGTGAAGATTCCATTTATTTCGGTAGTACTTTGGGTTGGGACATAGCTGGTCCGGTAGAAACGATTAGAAAAGTTACGCGCAAACAATTGTTGGAATATAAAAATAAATTTTATCAACCCAATAATGTTGTTGTAGCGGTGGCTGGGAAAATTGATACTAAAGTGAAAGGAATAATCCAAAAGAAATTTGCTAACCTTTTTAAACAAAGGGCAAAACCAGAAATATTTGAACCCTTTGTTTTTGATCAGAAAGCACCACGAATTAAAATAAAATATCGCGATACGAAGCAAGTTCAACTCGGTCTTGGTTTTGGTGCCTTTGGTTATGGCGATAAGCGCACCCACGCCATGCATTTGCTCACTATAATTTTGGGCGGAAATATGAGCTCACGTCTTTTTATCTCGGTGCGCGAAAGACGTGGTCTAGCTTACTTTGTTCGATGCTATCCAAATTTTTATCAAGATGTTGGCAATATTTTTATTCAATCTGGTTTGGATGTTTCGCGACTCGACAGCGCCATAAAAGTCATCTTGGATGAATTAAAAAAGATCAAGAAGGGCGTTACGGCCAAGGAATTGAAGGATGCTAAGGAATTTGTGCGGGGTAAAATGGTTTTGAATTTAGAGGATTCATCTCACGTAGCTGAATATTTTGCCAAACAAGAACTATTAATGAACGAAATTTCTACTCCAGATCAAAAAATGAAACTCTACGATAAAGTTACGACCAAGGAAGTTAGAGCCGTAGCGAATGAGATCTTTAAAAAAGAACGTTTGAACTTAGCTCTGATTGGCCCTTTTCGTGACGCTAAAAAGTTTCACAAGCTTATTTCTTTATAATCAGTATGAAAAAAATTCTTATTGCTAATTGGAAAATGAATTTAGATGTAGAGAAAACTTTACAATTGGCACGTGATTATAAAAAAGAACTTAAAGCTTTGTCAGGGATTGAACTTATAGTGGCTCCGAGTTTGCCTTTGCTTATTCCAGTTGAAGGAATTTTTGCTAAAACCAAAATTGGTTTAGCTGGCCAAAACGTAGCTGCTTTTAGTACCGGATCATATACAGGCGAAGTTTCAGCTGCAATGTTAAAACAAATCGGCTGTAAATATTCTTTAGTGGGACACTCCGAAAGGAGGCAACATGTGGCTGAAATTGATGAGATGATACACAAAAAAATTGTGCAATGTTATGCTGGCGGGCTCATTCCAGTTTTGTGTGTGGGTGAATTATTGAAGGACAAAGAAAATGGTCAAAGAGATTCTGTTATTATTAATCAATTGCATCAAGCTTTAGCTAAGGTGCCAGATTTACCTGAAAAGGAAATTATCATTGCTTATGAACCGGCTTGGGCCTTGGGCACAGGCGTTTCAGTCGAAAAGGAAGATTTGCTGCATGTTGAACGGATTATTAAAAGGGCGATATCAAGTTTATTTTCAGAAAGTTTTTATAATGAAAAAGTTCGTCTACTCTATGGCGGTTCAGTTAATAGTAAAAATGTCAGTAATTATTGGGGCATTGAAAAGATGTCTGGTTTTTTAGTCGCCACGGCCAGTTTAGACGCAGAAGAATTTTCAAAAATTGCCTTATCAATGAAATAATATGTTAGTCCACATTAAAAAAATTATTACAGCAGCTGAAAAAGGGAAGTATGCAGTCGGCGCCTTCAATGTTAATAATTTAGAAATTGTTCAGGCTGTTGTTAACGCGGCCGAAAAAATGAAGGCTCCGGTAATTGTTCAAGTGACAGAAGGCGCGATCAAATACGCAGGATTGAAAGAAATTACAGCTCTTGTTAAATCCTATGCAACTGAAACAAAAATTCCAGTAGCTTTGCATTTGGATCATGGTCATGATTTTAAAATAATAAAAAAATGTATAACGGCCGGTTTTTCTTCTGTTATGATAGATGCTTCTGGTTTGCCCTACAAAAAGAATGTAGAGTTGACTAAAAAAGTCGTGGCTTATGCTCATGCTAGGAAAGTTTGGGTTCAAGCAGAACTGGGAACATTGGAAGGCGCTGAAGATTGGATCAAAGTTGGCAAGGGCGAAGGTTATTTTACGGATCCGAAAGAAGCAAAACGATTCGTAAAAGAAACTAATATCAATTCTTTTGCACCATCGGTTGGTAATTATCACGGTGTAGCCAAAATTGTTGAAAAAAAAGTTCTTAAGCTAGACTTGAAAAGATTAGCTGAAATTGGTAAGATAGTTCCTGTTCCCTTAGTCCTGCATGGAGCTTCTGGTTTCCCTGAGGGTCAGATAAAAGCAGCTATTAAAGCGGGCATTAGAGTAATAAATATTGATAGCGAATTACGTCTTTCATTCGCACGAGCCGAGAGAACTTTTTTTGAGATAAATATCAACGAATACGATCCAAGAAAAATTTTGGAACCAGCTATTATAGCCATGCAAAAAGTAGTCATAAAAAAAATAACACTTTTTGGCAGTCGTAATAAAGCGAAATAAATTATGTTTTTAAATATTATTTTTATTGCAGTTATAGTTCTGTGTCTTGGTGTGATAATTTTTATTTACCTGAGAAAATTTCCAAGAGCCAGAACTTTGGATGTTAAGACTGTACCAGCGGCCCGTCGAGCTGAAGTCCGTGATAGGATTCTGCTTGAAAGAATTAAACGCAATAGCGAATGGGGTAAGTCAATCGTGGGTAAAGGATTGGCGCCAGTTGCTAAGGTTTCTAAATTGGTTGTCAAAAAATTATTTAGCAAAATTTACGATTTAGAAGAGAAATATAAGAAAGAAGCAGCTGGGCAAAATCCACTCAAGCGTGGTCAGTTAAAGAATAAGATGACACAACTGCTTGCGGATGCTCAAAAATCTTTTAAAGATGGAAAATATCAAGATGCAGAAAAAGTTTACATTGAAATTATCAGTTTAGATCCTAAAAATATTGAGGCTTATGAGGGTTTGAACGACGTCTATTTAGAAATCAAAGAGTATGCTCAGGCTTTGCAGACCGCTGAATTTATTTTAAAACTTGTTAGTCGACAAAGTACTCCTATAACTAAGTTCGATGATAAGGGCAAATCGTTCTCCACAGTCAGTAACGCGCACGAACTTGCTGATGTCTATTGTGATGTTGGTTATATACATGGTTTGTTGAATCAACAAGATCAAATGTCTGATTGTTATTTTAAGGCCTTAGAACTAGAACCTAATAATCCACGTAATATTTCTTTAATGCTAGAAATTTATATCCGACAAGGACGTAAATCTCATGCGTTAGATCTTTTGGCCGACTTGGAACGTGTTAACCCAGAAAATCAACGTTTAAAAGAATTCCGAGATCAGATCACAAATTCGTAACTACGGTCAACCTCGACCTGTGCTTGCACAGCACTCGAGGAACTAATGTTTATAACCTTGACCTGTGTTTGCACAGCATGCGAGGAACTAATGTTTATAACCTTGACCTGTGCTTGCACAGTACTCGAGGAACGAGTAGTACTGTGCCGTTGTAGCTCAGTTGGTAGAGCATCTCCATGGTAAGGAGAAGGTCTCGGGTTCGAATCCCGACAACGGCTCCAGGTACCATTCACTAGCGTTCAGGTACCTGGTAAACCATTTCGTACAGATTTTGTTTAACCTCATGGCAAGCCATTCATTGTAACTTCGTTTTAGACGAGGTTTTTTTGTTTATTTCTATCAACAGAGTCTTTTTAGATGGTATTATTTTATCTAAATTTAGAACTAATTCATGTCTTTTTTTGTGCTCAGCTATTTTGTAGGGTACAGCTGTTGACATTATTTTATTAATATGCTATTATATATTTATCGACGTCTGAGATGCAGTAATAAAAATCAGACCATGTTCGTCACACCCGCAACGCAAGGTTACCGTTACCTTTTGGGTGCTTTTATACCCGGAATTTCAGGCCATTTGGCCTGTTTTTTAATACTTACTTCAAGCGAAGTTTTGCCGTTTAAATGTT
>LBYP01000002.1 GCA_000996245.1 Parcubacteria group bacterium GW2011_GWA2_40_23
GAATCGCTCAGATTAAGAGCAATTTCTTTAACCAGAGTCAGGACAACAGTTACATGCAATAACATTAAGTTTCAACAGAATTAATTTAATCATCCCTTAAATCATTTTTATTGGAACAAAAGATTATTGCTGGTTTGGGGAATATTTATGCAGACGAGTCTCTTTTCATGTCACGAATAAATCCCGAAAGACGAATTGATTCCTTGAGTAGGAGGGAACAAAAATCTTTGTTCCTATCGATAGTAGCGATCATTAAGAAAGCAATTAAATTTCGCGGAACAACATTTAGTAATTATGTAAATGCTAAGGGAGACAAGGGCAACTTTCAAAAGCATCTAAAAGTTTATGGCAGAAACAAGTTGAGATGCTTGCGATGCAAGAAAGGAATTATTACAAAAATAAAATTGGGCAGTCGCAGCGCGTCATTTTGCCCAATTTGTCAAAAGTAATTAAAAGATTAAAATATAGGCTATGGTTACAACAATTCCGAGTAGTGCACCAGCGAAAAGTTGTAGAGGCGTATGACCAATGATTTCATTTAGATGTGCATATTTATAACCTTCGGTCGGATTTAAAGTGTGTATAATGTTGTTGAGTTCTTCGGCATGATAACCAAGTACACGGCGGAAACCACCAGCATCGCGGATTACAATTAGGGCTAGGATAATAGTAAGAGCAAAGATAGACGAGTTCCAACCTTCAAAGTAACCAACCATCGCGGCTAAGGAGATTACAAGCGCTGCATGTGATGAAGGCATGCCACCATAACTGTTTAAATCTCCCCAAGAAAATTTACCTTTGATCGCATTAATAATCATTTTAATAATTTGTGCAAGTAAGGCGCTCACGATAGGCACTAACAAGAAAGAGTAATTCATATTATGTTGTTATATTTATATTCAATTATTGCGGGTTTGATTCAAGCGATCACGGAGTTTTTGCCAGTGTCAAGTTCTGGCCACTTAATAATTCTTCATGATATTTTAAATTTTCAAGTAGGGAATACTTTGGCGTTTGATGTTGCACTACATTTAGGAACAGCCTTGGCTCTTATAATTTATTTCAGAAGAGATATTTGGAAATATATTTTGGCTGTTATTGAGATTTTTATACCGAAACGTCCGGTTAATCAACGAGACTTGAAAGATGTGATGTTGATTATCTATGCTTCTATCCCAGCAGTTATTCTTGGTTTCCTTTTAAATAAGTTTGCGCCAACAATGTTTCGTCAGACTGAGGTTGTTGTTGTAACTTTAGTTGTTGTCGCCCTATTATTCTTTATTGTAGAAAAGACAGCCAAACACACAGGCGATTATACTGGTATGAGCATTGGTAAAGCGTTTTACATAGGTTGTGCACAGGCTTTGGCCCTGATTCCAGGAGTGTCTCGTTCCGGTATAACTATTATAGCAGGCATGAGCGCAGATTTAAAGCGTAGCGAAGCAGCTAAGTTTTCTTTCCTCCTAAGTATCCCTGTTGTCTTGGGTGCTGGTGTTTTAGAAATGTTCGATATCGCCTGGACTAAATTGTCTAATCAAGAAATCATGTCAATCATAGTCGGGTTTGTTGTTTCTGCTACTGTTGGATTTGTTGTCATTAAATTCTTTTTAAAATACATCGAACATCATAAATTAAATGTTTTTGGTTGGTATAGGATTGGTTTAGCGCTGGTGTTAATAATTGGGATGTGGTTAAATAAATAAATTATGAAAGTTGTAATATTGGCAGGTGGTGGTGGTACAAGACTTTGGCCACTCAGCCGTGAACGAAAACCAAAACAGTTTACCAAAATTATTGGTGATGAAACTCTGTTTGAACAAACAGTGAAAAGATTTTTGCTGAATTTTGAACCGAAAGATATTTATGTTTGTCTAAATAAGAACCTAGTTGAGCAGGCTCAATTATTGGCGCCAGTTATTCCTACGGAAAATTATATAATTGAACCAGAAAAACGAGATACTGCACCGGCTATGGGTTTAGTTGCAGCTTTTTTGTTTAATCAGTCACCAGACGAGCCATTTGTTTATGCACCGGCCGATCATTTTATCGGCGACGAACAAAAATTTATTCGTTGTTTAAAAATTGCCGAGAAAACAATTCTAGAAACAGGGAAGATGCTGGATATTGCTGTTTGGCCAACTTTTCCAAGTACGGTTCTTGGATATACTCACATCGGTGAACGAGTGAATGAGGATGACGGAATCGAAACTTTTCAGTTTTTGGGGCATGCAGAAAAACCACAGTTTGAGGTAGCCAAAGAATACTTGAAACAAGGTGACTATCTGTGGCATGCAAATTATTATATGTGGACTCCCAGGAAAATTCTAGAAGCATTTCAAAAGCATAGTCCAAGTCATCATACGTGTTTGAGTGAAATTGTTACGTCCTACGCGAATAATGACCTGACGAAAGTCGATGAGTTATTTGCAACCATGGAGAAGATAGCTTTCGATTATGCTGTCACTGAAAAAATTGAACCAGAAAACGTTTTAATTATAAAGGGTGACTTTGATTGGAGTGATGTCGGAGCCTTTGACGTGCTTTATGAAGCACAAAAATCTGCAGTCGATGAACACAATAATGTTGTCTTTGGTGAAATGGTTTCTGAAGATACTAGAGATTGTTTGGTTTATGGAAAACAGGGTAAGGTTATCGCAACTGTTGGTTTAAGTGATTTTGTTATTGTGGACACTGATGATGTGCTTATGATCTGTCCCAAAGGTAAATCTCAGGACGTGAAAAAACTTGTAGCTAAATTGAAAGAAGAAAAACAAAAATATTTATAATTATGCGAAGAATATTCAAGGGTTTAATTTTTCTTGTTGTCATAATGGTTGTTTTTTTAATTGTTATGAGTATCCAGGTCTCGCGAAACAATGATAACCAATTCGGACAAAAAGAATTTGTGATTGAATCTGGCCAGGGGGTGCGAGCAATCAGTAAAAACCTTTTCGATGCTGGCATCATTCGTAGTAAATTTTGGTTTGATGTTTATGTTTTCGTAAAAGGAGAGAAAACTTCTTTTTTTGATGGAACATTTAATTTGAAAACAAATACTTCAACTAAAAATATTATCAAAGAGCTACTGAGTCAGAGAGCCACAAAAGAAATTGAAATTAAAATCCTCGAAGGCTGGAATTTAGCTGATATTGATGATTATTTATCTAAACAGCAGGTTTTGAAGCCGGGGGAGTTCAACGAGTACTGTGATAGTGTCAAAGGTAATAGGTTGTTACAGTTAAGCATCGAAAACGAATGGCCCTTGCTCCGTGAAAAACCGGCTGCGGCATCTCTTGAAGGATTTTTGTACCCAGATACATATCGAGTCTATAAACAAACAACCGCAGAGGAAATTGTTCATAAAATGATAGACAATTTTCAT
Organism: Parcubacteria group bacterium GW2011_GWA2_40_23; assembly: GCA_000996245.1. Lineage (GTDB taxonomy): Bacteria > Patescibacteriota > Patescibacteriia > UBA11705 > JABHMO01 > GWC2-39-14. Next base: position 3,383 of record LBYP01000002.1, read on the forward strand.
GTTAAAGTTGATCAAGCTTTGCGTGATGAGATAAAAAAACAAAATAAAGACTTTTATCAAGTTTTGACTTTGGCCAGTATAGTTGAAAAAGAAATGTATGGTTATGAAAATCGTCAAAAGGTGGCTGATGTTTTTCAAAAAAGATTAAATGCAGGTATGGCCTTGCAGTCTGATGCAACAGTAAATTATATTACAAAAAAAGGCACAGTTCGCCCCAGTTTAGAAGACACGAAAACAGATTCATTGTATAATACCTATAAGTATCCAGGTTTACCACCAACACCCATCTGTAATCCAAGTATTGAGGCTATTAAGTCAGTGGTTTACCCGCAAGCTAATCCGTATTGGTACTTTTTGACTACGCCGGACGGAGAAATTATTTTTAGTAAGGATCATGATGAACACATAAAAAACGTTAATAAATATCTAAATTAATATGTTAGACAAAAAGTTTTGGGAGAAGGTTTTTGCGGAACAAGGTGAATTTGATACTTCGAGACGCAAAATAATTGCAGAAAGCGCTGCAGCTTTGCACTCATCTAAACTTGCAATTTTTGCATTGCATCGCGACGATTTAGTGGAAGCAAAAGCGAAGATAGACGAGGCTAAAAAAGGTTTACAAAGTTTAGACGAACGTTTCGGTAAGGATTTCCGTCTGCGTATGGAAGGTTCATGGAAGGCGGCTGTTGAAGAATTTTCTGAAGCAAAATTGTTTTACGATTTTTGCACAGGGGAGAAGATTACGGGAATAAAAGATTTAAATGTTGAAGCAGATGAATATATAGGCGGAATGTCAGATCTGACTGGCGAGATTTTGCGCAAAATGATTATTTGGGCCACACAAAAGAAAGATGAGCAGTTGAAACCGGCCGCTGAAGTTATTGGAGACGTTGTACACGAACTCATGCAGCAGAATCTAGGCGGCTATCTCAGAACAAAATTTGATCAAGCTAAAAAGAATCAACATAAGTGTGAAGAAGTTCTTTATGATATTAGTTTAAGACGTTAGTGCGTATGCAGCATTCAAGTCGACAAACACAACGGGAGTTAGAGTATGCACGACAAAATAAAGAATATGTAGAAGAGAAGCGGGATCGTTTAGCTGAATTTAAACGACCCTCGGATGAAGCTGATTTAAAAAAGAAGGAAAAGCATTCGAGTGGTTATTACTGTTGCATATCAATTTTTGTTTTGGTAGCACTTTCTTGCGGATTGATTTGGTATTTTGTTGTAAATATTAAAGATAGTGTCTATAAAGAATGGATAAATAAGAGGGAACAAGTTCAGAACGCGCTGCCTCAAGGAAAAGAAGAAATAAAAAAAAGTCTGGAACAGGGAGAGACTTTATTGAATCAGACACAAAATACGGCGGCTGATTTAAAAACTAAATATGAAAAGGCAGAAGATTTATATCAAAAAGGTGTAAATACAGTTGATCAATTGGAAGGTGCAAAGGAGAAAGTAGAAAATGTATTGAAGTAATTGTTCTATCGTTGCACTGGTTCTATCACTTCGTTTGTTCAAATTGTTTATTTGTTTACTTGATTAATTGTTTATTTGATACATGATTCATGATAAATGACTTTAGTTGTTGTAATGCCGCATATCTATGATTAATAGATTCATGCTCCGCTGGGGTTAATTCCCCCAGCATTTTTTTATACTTTGGAACAAGAAAGATTGAGCGGAAAGGGTAGCCAGCTTGAATCGGTATCATTTGCTTTTCAACAATGCTGCCTTCAATTGTACCTCTGCCAAACTTTGGTTCCTCCCCTGGTCTGCATAATGCTAAGACAGAAACTAAGCGGCAGCTTCGTTTCTCTGCTGGAATACCCTTTAATTTTAGCAATGTATAATTAATCATTTCTTCGTCAGTCATGCGTGTGCCGTTCCAGCGACGGCTTTTAACGCCCGGTTCACCATTCAACGCATCAATTTCTAATCCACCATCATCAGCCAGCGTGGGTAGATTTGTAAGATCGCAAAAAAACTTTGCTTTGATTAAAGCATTCTCTTGAAAAGCTGTCCCTGTTTCCTCCACATCATCAGTAATACTTAGATCTTCCAAGGATACGGCCTCAATGTTCCAAAGAGCTAAAAACTTTTTGAGTTCTTGAGCTTTTCCGACATTATGTGTTGCGATTACGAGTTTCATATATAAATATTCTACAAACAAACAAATCAACCCTGCACTATAAAGTGTGCCCTTTAAGTACAGGGCAAGCAAAGCAAACAATTATGCAAAAAGTCCTTTGACCATTCTTAGCTAATCATAGTAATCACTTGGTAATCATGCTAATTATAGTCAATCAGAGTAAAAAAAGGAGGGTCGACGCACTGTAGCATCGACCCTCGTGAACATGTCTTTACCACCGCGACCTTGACGGGCTTGCGATCAGAACAGCCCCGATCTTGGTCCGGCATGGATCCTCGGGGAACCGGCGTCCCATAGATACTGGGACGCGATGGAGCTACGTGAACCAGCTCGGATACCGCTTGCACATGGCAAGTTCTCCTTCTGCTGTGGCCGCGAGCGTGGTGCTCGTTCTTCGGCCTCGTTCTTGCTCCAGAACCGAGTTCGTGTGGCACGTCGCGAGTTGAGCTCTCGCAGCGTGCCGTCAGAAGCCGAAGATGAGCGTACCGGAGTGGAGCCGCATGAAGCCTCCGTCTGCGGAATTCTCGCATCCAATTTCGAACTTCGAACCGTGTTGATCTCTTGTTGCTTGGTGAACAGCCTGTTGCACTCGGTGTTCCGCGGACTTGCTCGATGAACACAGTCTACAACAAATGAGTTCTGCGGACTTGTCCTACACGGGCGGGGGACGTGCTCTGAGCATGCGCACCTCCATGTTGTGGAACCTTGAGAACCAACGTGGTGTTGATGGCCAGAAGCCGATATTCGAACGAACGCGGCTTCTTTCTCGCTAACACCACAAAAGCGAGACGATAAAAATATCCTATACTATTTATAAACTAATGTCAAGTTTTTGGCAAAGGAAAAAGCGGTCGAGATGAGTCGAACCGCTTCTGGATTACTTGCTCGCCACGCCGTGGCACGCCGCTTCGAGGGAATCCAACCCCGGAAAAGCCTGTCTGTGGTAAACACTAAGGGGCCTTTCGACCTTAGTGCTCTGGACACTCTTCCATAGATCCTCCATGGTGTTTGTGCGTGCGCGAATCGTGACCGAACAGGATCTCTGCGTTGCTTCGCCGTTGATACGGCTTGGCAGTCCAGCATGTATATAATAGCACAATAATAAAATTATGTCAATAGCAGTTTTACTTATTTTTGAAAATAGTCTAATTTAAGCAAAAAAAGAAGGGGTACCGCGTGAGCAAATACCCCTTAGAACCGTGCCACCATTACAGTGGCGAGATCATGGTGTCCTCCAGTAATGGGGAAGACTAAAGTGACTACATTATTACATAAAACAGCTTATATGTCAATAGTTAAGCCTGAGAAATAGACAAAATCGTCTGATTTTAGTATAATTTACATAATATGCTTTACATTGTAGCCACACCTATTGGAAACCTCGAAGACATTACTTTTAGAGCTTTAAGAACGCTTAAGGAGGTGGATGTCATCTTGTGTGAAGATACAAGACAGACCATGAAGCTTTTGTCCCATTTTCAGTTTTCAAAGCATCTGATTTCTTTGCATCAGCACACCTCGGACGAAAAGATGTTAGCTCTCTTAAAACAGTATGAAAATATTGCTTATGTAAGTGATGCAGGCACCCCAGGAATTTCTGACCCAGGAAATAAGTTAGTCGCTAAAGCGGTTGAATTGAATCTTCCGGTTTGTCCAATTCCAGGAGTTGCTGCCGTGACGACTGCACTTAGCATTTCTGGTTTTCAAACAGATCATTTTATGTTTTTGGGTTTTATGCCCCTGCGCGGGCGAACCAAAATATTTAATTTAATCAAAGATTCTGATGTGACTATCGCATTTTACGAATCACCACATCGAATAATCAAAACACTCGAAGCATTAAAGCCAATCGTGGGGAATCGCTTATTCTGCGTTTGTCGAGAACTGACTAAAAAGTTCGAAACTATTTACCGCGGAACTGTCGACGAGGTGCTTCCCGAAATATCTAAAAAAGTAAAAGGTGAATTTACAATTATTATAAGTAAATAAGCTCGTAAGCCCCGCACCACAAACTGCCTTTGGGTGCAGGGTAAACGAGATAAGTGAAATAAGCTAATTCAAGGTTTACTTAGCACTTAACTTGCTTAAAACTTATCTCGCTAGAAAAATATGGAAAAATATTACATAACAACACCTATTTATTACGCTAATAGCAAGCCACATATTGGTCATGCTTATACGACGATAGTGGCCGATATTTTAGCGCGATATTATCGTTTAAAATTAGGACAAGAAAATGTTTGGTTTTTAACGGGGACAGATGAACATGGTTCAAAAATTGCGCAGGTTGCAGAAAAAGAAGGCAAAGATCCTCAAACTTTTGTTGATGATGTTTCAGCTCTTTTTCAGTTGTCTTGGAAAAATTTGAATATTAGTAATAACGATTATATTCGCACGACAGAAAAAAGACATGAAGACGTCGTCACTGAGATCCTCACGAAATTGAAATCAGCTAAAACTCCACTTGGCAATGACTTTATTTATTCTGGTGATTATGAGGGTTTATATTGTGTCGGTTGTGAATCATACAAAAAGCCTGAAGATTTGGTAGACGATAAATGTCCAGATCATAACAAAGAACCAGAATTGCTTAAAGAAAGTAATTGGTATATTCGTTTGTCAGATTATGCCGAGATACTCAAAAATAAAATTCAAAACGATGAAATAAAAGTTTTGCCAGCCGATCGTAAAACAGAAGTTTTGTCATTTATCGAACAAGGTTTGGAGGATGTGGCCATTAGTCGTCAACAAGTTAAATGGGGCATACCGGTACCATTCGACAAAGATCAAACTATATACGTTTGGGTCGATGCTCTTCTAAACTATATCTCAGCACTTGGTTATCCAAATGACGAAAAGTTTAAAAAATTTTGGCCAGCAAACACTCAACTCTTGGCAAAAGATATTTTAAAGTTTCATGCCATCATTTGGCCAGCGATGCTCATTGCGGCCGGCATCGAGGCACCCAAAGAACTTTTTATCCATGGTTATTTCACTATTGATGGTAAGAAAATGAGTAAAACTATTGGTAATGTTATTGATCCAAATGATTTAGTCTCTGAGTTCGGAGTTGACGCCGCACGCTATTTAATCGTTTCACAATTTCCATTTGGACAAGACGGTGACGTCAAAGCTGATGAATTTAAAGTAAAATATAATTCTGATCTTGCTAATGGTATCGGTAATTTAGTTAGTCGTGTAATTACGATGGCTGAAAAGTATTGCGATAATAAAATTCCAGCATTGAAATATACTGGCACTTTTAATTTAACCGCACTTTGGAAAAGAGTGGAACAAAATTATGTAGATTATAAGATTTTTGAGAACCTTAGAGAAATTCAAGAATTAATTAGCTGGGCTGACAATCATATTGCCGAAACTACGCCTTGGGCCAAGGCTAAAGAAGGGAAGGCAGCAGAAGTAAACCAAATCCTTTATAATTTAATTGAAGTCCTGAAACAACTTGCGGGGTTATTACTTCCGATACTTCCACAAACCGGAGCAGAGATTCTTAAACGTATAAATTTTGCTTCTACTGATATAGAATCAATTAAAACACTGAATAATCTCGACTCAAAAAAAACATTAGATAAAGGTGAGCCTTTATTCCTTAGAAAGTAGTAATTTGCTTTTTTGTTTTCTTGCTTTTTTGATTATCGTTAAATAATTTTCTAAATATGATAGACACTCATGCCCATGTTAATTTTAGCACCTTTAAAGATGATGCTGATGCAGTAATTCAATCAGCTTTAGATAAAAAAATTGCTATTATTAATGTTGGGTCGCAAATCAGCACTAGTCGTCGTGCCGTCGAGTTGGCCGCTAAGTATCCTCGTGTGTTTGCAGCTATTGGTTTACATCCGATTCAATTACAGGATGAAGAAGTAATTGAGGAGGGAATCACTTTCACTACACGGAAAGAAGAGTTTAACTACTCAACATACAAAGAGTTGGCTAAACAGAAACATGTCATCGCTATTGGTGAGACTGGTTTGGATTATTACCATATTCAAGAAAGGCCTGAATTTAAAGAGATTGTTGAAGATCAGAAGAAAGTTTTTCATCAACATATAGATTTGGCAAATGAAATGAAATTGCCCATGATCATTCATACCCGAAGTGGTAAAAATAATAGTGATGCGGCGTGCATCGATATTCTCTCGGAGTTAAGAAAAAATAAACCTAAATATGGTGGAGTTATGCATTGCTATGCTGGTCCGCCTGAATTGATTAAGGATTTTGTGGCCCTGGATATGTATATTAGTTTTAACGGTATTTTAACTTTTGATAAAACGGGACTCATCGAAAAAATCTTGTTCTCAACACCCGAAGATCGAATTCTAACTGAAACCGATTGTCCTTATCTAACTCCTGCGCCATATAGAGGCAAACGTAATGAACCGGCCTATGTGGATTTTGTAGTTTCTAAAATCGCTGAACTAAAAAATCGTGAATTTGCTGAAATTGATCTTTTAACGACCAGAAACGCAGAACGACTTTTTCATATCGCTTTACAATAGGATTTTATGATCAAGCTTCGTATTGTGACTTATAAACAAGAATGCTTGATTTTTTTTTATTTTCATGATAGATTGTAGGTGCTTTTCTATACCTATGCAAAATTCTAAGAATGAGAAAGTTTGGTGGCAACCGGCCATCGAAATCTTTGTTCAAGTCTCTGGATGGATTGTATTCCCGCTACTCATCGGTATTTATTTAGGCCGATGGTTACAGGAAAAATGGGGACATGAACCGTGGATATATATAGGTTGTGTTGCGGCTGCTTTCATTATTACAAATGTGGGTTTAATACTGATTGTTTTAAAGGCGGCCAAGAAAATGCAAAAAGTCATCGACGAATCCGAAAAACAAGTTCAGAATCACAAAGAGACTGAGCAAGTAAAAAAATAATATATGGCTCAAAGTGGTCACGCGACAACTGAAGTGCAAGAAATAGAAACTGCTCAAACAGAAGAGGCAGTTACGCTTGGTCACAATTCTACGGATGCAAAAACAGAAGTTTCGCACGAAGCTACTTTAGCGGCAGAACCAATTGCTCATTTTGGTGCTTTCCCAATTACAAATTCTTTATTAAATACCTGGATAGTTGTCGCTATCCTTTTTGTTTTTGCCATTGTTTTACGATCTAAATTGAAAATAATTCCAAAGGGTTTGCAGAATCTATTTGAAATTGTAGTTGATGGTGCCTTGAATCTGTGCGACTCAGTAACTAATGACCGCAAAAAAACCTTAAAAGTTTTTCCAATCGTTTTTAGTTTCTTTATATTCATTTTAATTGCTAATTGGATGGGTTTAGTCCCGGGAATTGGTTCAATCGGATTTATTGAAACTGAAGGAGCTCATAGTATTTTTGTCCCATATTTTCGTGGTGGTACGGCCGATTTAAATACAACATTAGCTTTAGCTTTGATTGCAGTTATTGGTTCGAATATTTTCGGTATTATAGCAGTGGGCGGCTGGAAGTATTTTAATAAATTTGTAAATCTAAAAATTTTGGCTCGAATCCCATTTACGATAAAAAAGGATCCAAGTGTCATCATTGTTAACCCTATTAAGTTTTTTGTGGGTATTATAGAAATTATCGGTGAAGTGGCAAAAATTGCTTCGCTCTCTTTTCGGCTTTTTGGAAATGTTTTTGCTGGCGAGGTTCTACTTTCATCATTAGCTGTTATTTTGGCCTTTGGATTACCAATACCTTTTATGTTTTTGGAAGTTATAGTAGGTGTTATTCAGGCATTAATATTTGGCATGTTGACTTTGGTTTATTTCAGCATTGCCATGACTGAAGAAGAACATTAATAAAGTGAGTAAGCTTGTAAGCTAGTAAGTGAAATAAGCAAGTCAAGGACTCGCTTGAAACTTATCTCGTTTACCCTGCACCCAAAGGCAGTTTGTGGTGCGGGGCTTACGGCTTATCTCGCTATAAAATAAGAGTGATAAACCAAGCAGACGTTAAAAAATATTTTTCCGTCGAGTCAAAAGTTTATCAAGTAAAAGTATGGATTTAACTCTTTTTGCGAAAGCCTTTGCGATCGCTGTTGGAGGTCTTGGACCTGCGCTCGCTATTGGTAAGATTGGTGCAAAGGCCATGGAATCAATTGGTCGTAACCCCGAAGCTGCTGGCAAAATTCTAGTTCCGATGTTACTCGCCGCTGCTTTTGCTGAAGCTATTGCTATTTATTCCTTGGTTATTGCTTTCAGTATTAAGTAATTTGTTCTTAGATTACTCTGCTCATTTGAGCAGGGTAGTAAAGAGTAAATTATAAAATATAAATATTTATATGGATGATTTAATAAAAACATTTCACATCGATTGGAAATTACTTATTGCGCAAATAATTAATTTTGGCATTGTGGTGGTTGTTTTGGGCGTATTTGCTTTGAAGCCATTAATTAAAATGATGAAAGAGAGGGAAGAAAAGATTTCTGATGGGATAAAACATGCCGAAGAAATGGAAGAAAAGATTAAGGAAGTTGCTAAACTTAAAGAAGAAGAAATAAAACAAGGGAGAAAAGAAGCTCAAGTTTTAATTGCACAGGCAGAAAAGAAAGCGGAAGATTTACGACAAGAAAAAATTAAAAAAACTATCACTGAAATTGAAAAAATGGCCATAGATGCTCGTGGTCGTATCCGTGAAGAACGTGACGAGATGATTAAGAGTGTCAAGGATGAACTCGGAGCTTTAATTGCAACCGCTTTAAACCGGGTTATGAGTAATGTTATTTCAGAAAAAACACATACACAGGTAATTGATGATGTTATTAAAGATCTTGAAAAAGAAGCCATTACCAAATAATTATGTCCCAGACTTCTACAATTAAACATTATGCTACTGCCTTGGTGGAACTTGGTATTGAAAACCAATGTTATGAAGCTTTAGTGGCTGACTTAGTAGATGTTGATTCTAAGATCAATGAGAATTTAGAATTTAAAAAGTATTTAACCGACAAGCATGTAACTTTTACTAAAAAACAAGAAGCTTTAAAAAACACTTTTCAGGATTTTATCAGCGATAAAACATATAATTTTTTATATTTATTGATTAAAGATGGAAAGCTTCTGGATTTATCATCAATATTAAAGATTGCCGCTAAAACACATTTAGAATCGCAGGATTTGTTTGAGGTTATGGTGGAATCAGTTATTCCTTTGACTGTAGCTCAGGAAAAGAAGATTCAAGAAAAATTGTCACAAACGATTAAGCAAAAATTAATTACCAAAAATATAATTAATCCCGAAATTATCGGCGGTTTAAAAATTTTCTTAGGCGACACTGAGATAGATGGCAGTATTCGCGGAAAAATTTTGCGACTAAAGAAAAAGATTGAGGATTACGAATAAATTATCAAATAACAATATGGTACAAAAAAAAGACGATTACGTAATAGAAGCCTTAAAGAAACAAATTAATGAGTTCAAAGAACATGTATCAGTTGATACTGTTGGACGTGTTTTGGAAGTGGGCGATGGTATTGCCAAAATATCAGGACTTTCGAATGTTATGTATTCAGAAATGCTAGATTTTGGTTCTGGTGTCTTCGGTGTTGCTTTAAATCTTGAAGAGGATGCAGTCGGTGCCATGATTTTGGGTGACTGGTTAAAGATTAAAGAAGGTGATGTCGTTAAAAGTACTGGACGTGTGTTGGAAGTTCCAGTGGGCGAGAATTTAATTGGACGTGTGGTTAACCCCTTGGGTGAAGCTATGGATGGCAAAGGAAAAATTGATTCAAAAATATTTTATCCAGTAGAAAAAATAGCGCCGGGTGTTATTACTCGAAAATCTGTAAATGTCCCAGTGCAAACTGGTATTAAAGCAGTTGATTCCATGATTCCAATCGGACGTGGTCAACGCGAACTTATTATTGGTGATCGTCAAACAGGCAAGACTGCCATTGCTATTGATACAATTATCAACCAAAAAGGAAAAGATTTAATTTGTGTTTACGTTGCGATTGCTCAAAAGGAATCAAAGATTGCTAAGATTGTAGCCAAGCTCGAAGAAGCCGGTGCTATGGATCACACGATTATTGTTTTGGCGGGTGCTTCTGCTCCAACATCATTAAATTATATTGCGCCTTTTGCTGGTTGTGCCATGGCAGAATATTTTATGGATAAGGGCAAGGATGTTTTAATAGTTTATGATGATTTATCAAAACATGCTGTAGCTTATCGCGAAATTTCATTGTTATTACGCCGACCACCAGGACGTGAAGCTTATCCTGGAGATGTTTTCTATTTACATTCCAGATTATTAGAAAGATCCGCTCGCTTAGACAAGGAATATGGTGGTGGTTCTATTACTGCTTTGCCAATTATTGAAACTCAAGCAGGGGACATCTCTGCCTATATTCCCACAAATGTAATTTCAATTACTGATGGACAAATTTTCTTGGAAAGTGATTTGTTTTATCAGGGTATTCGTCCAGCGATTAATGTGGGTTTATCTGTTTCTCGTGTCGGTTCAAGCGCCCAAATTAAAGCTATGAAAAAAGTAGCTGGTAAATTACGTTTGGAGGTAGCGCAATATCGAGAATTGGCAGCCTTCGCTCAATTCGGTTCAGATTTAGATGAATCAACTAAGAATCAACTCGAACGTGGTAAACGTATTGTTGAAATTTTGAAACAGGGTCAATACGTTCCAATGGCAGTTGAAAAACAAGTTGTGATTCTTTTTGCAGCAATTAAGGGATTACTCGATAATGTTGATGTCAGCAAATTAAATGAATTTGAAATTGGTTTACATAATTATTTGGAAACTACAGTTCCAGAGATTTTGAAAGAAATTTTAGAGAAAAAAGAAATTGATGAAATGCTAGAAGCCAAAATCATTAAAACTATTAATGAATACAAGTCAACGGTAGAAGAACTATTGGTAAAAGCTGAGGCTGATGTTTAGGGTTTGTCATGCATCATACATCATGTAACACTTTGATACAGGTTACATGATACATGCCGGAGTTAAGCAGTAATTCGTAACATCATTATAAATGTACTATTCGTAAAACAATATGGCTGGTGGAACAAGAGAATTAAAACGTCGTATCAAATCTGTTGCTAGTACTCAAAAGGTAACTAAGGCAATGGAAATGGTCGCTGCATCAAAAATGCGTCGCGCCATTAATTCGGTTTTGGCTACACGCGATTACTCTAATCTTGCTTGGGCGACTATTATGAACTTGGCACAAAGAACAGACTCGGCTTTGCATCCATTATTAGCCAAAAAAGATAAAGTCGAAAGTGTTTGCTTGATTCTAATCAGTTCAAACCGTGGACTTTGCGGTGGATTTAATATGCAAGTTGTTCAAAAGGCTATTAACTCAATCAAAAAACACGAAGAGAATGTTAAAGTTACAGATGTAATTACCATGGGAACAAAGGGCCGAGACATTATTCGTGGTTTTAAATTTAATGTTGCAGCTGATTTTAAAAAACAAGATTTAACTTTAAGAGTTTCCGATGTTTACGCAGTAGCTCATTTGATCATAAAAGATTTTACTTCTGGGAAATACGATAAAGTTTTTGTGGCTTTTACAGATTTTGTTTCAACTTTAAAGCAAGAACCGCGCGTTAAACAATTATTACCGATCGATCAAGAACCAGATGAATATCTTGGTGTAGTTGGAAAGAGTGCAGGCGTTGGTACTACAAAAAAGTTTATTCAAGCCAAAGCTGAAAAATATTTGAAAAAAGGCGAATATTCTTATGAATATGTTTTCGAACCTAATGCTAAAACTGTTTTAGAAGAAATGTTGCCACGTTTAATCGAAACTCAGATCTATCAGGCTGTTTTGGAATCTGAAGCATCCGAACACAGTGCCAGAATGTTCTCTATGCGCAATGCTTCTGAAGCTGCTTCGGACATGATTAGCGATTTATCATTATCATATAACCGTGCTCGTCAAGCTGGTATTACGCAGGAAATTGCGGAAATCAGTTCTGCGGCTGAATCTTTAAAAAAATAATTCAATTTAAAAATAGTAAAGAATAAATATGAACACAGGAAAAGTCAAACAAATTATTGGACCGGTTATCGACGTAGAATTTGCTGATGAATTGCCACCAATTTATCAAGCCTTAGAAGTTATGGTGGGCAAGAATAAATTGACGCTTGAAGTTGCTCAACATTTGGGTGATCATAAAGTCCGAACAATCGCGCTGGGCGCCACTGAAGGTTTAAGTCGTGATGTCGACGTTATCGATACGGGCGCACAAATTTCAGTTCCAGTCGGTGAAGAAACTCTGGGCCGCATGTTTAACGTTTTAGGCGAGACGATCGATGGTTTAGGTGAAATTAAAGTCAAAGAACGATACGAGATTCATCGCCCAGCTCCAAAATTTAAAGATCAAGCCACTAAGGTTGAAGTGTTTGAAACTGGAATTAAAGTTATTGATTTAATTTGCCCATTCATTAAGGGTGGTAAGGTCGGTTTATTCGGTGGGGCGGGTGTTGGAAAGACTGTTGTGATCATGGAACTTATTCGCAATATCGCACAAGAACATGGCGGCAAATCTGTTTTCGCTGGTGTGGGTGAACGTACTCGCGAAGGAAATGATTTATATCATGAAATGAAAGGTTCTGGCGTTTTAGCCAAAACATCATTAGTCTTTGGGCAAATGAATGAACCACCAGGCTCACGCGCTCGAGTTGGTTTGACTGGTTTAACTATGGCAGAATATTTCCGCGATCAAGGTCAAGATGTGTTATTATTTGTTGATAATATTTTCCGTTTCACACAAGCTGGTTCAGAAGTTTCTGCCTTACTTGGTCGTATGCCTTCAGCTGTAGGTTATCAACCAACACTCGCCACAGAAATGGGTGAATTACAAGAACGTATTACTTCAACTAGCAAAGGTTCAATTACCTCTGTACAAGCTGTCTATGTTCCAGCTGACGATTTGACTGATCCTGCTCCGGCCACAACTTTCGGCCATTTAGATTCGACCGTTGTGCTCGCACGTAGTTTAGCTGAGCTTGGTATTTATCCTGCTGTTGATCCACTCGATTCAACATCATCAATTCTTGATCCAAACATGGTTGGAGAAGAACATTACCAAGTGGCTCGTGAAGTTCAACGTGTGTTACAACGTTATAAAGATTTACAAGATATTATTGCCATTTTGGGTGTAGATGAATTATCAGACGATGATAAAAAATTAGTTTCCCGCGCTCGCAAAATGCAAAAGTTTTTATCACAACCTTTCTTTGTGGCCGAAACATTCACAGGCACTCCTGGTAAATATGTTTCAGTTAAAGAAACAATCCGCGGTTTCAAGGAAATTTTAGAAGGTAAGCACGATAATAAACCTGAACAGGCTTTTTATATGAAAGGTACGATTGATGAAGTCGAAGGCTAAACATTATGGAAAAAATGAATTTTAAAATTGCGACTCCCGAACGTGTCGTCTTCAAAGAAGACATTGATTCAGTTACTTTGCCAACAAGAGCTGGTGAAATTACGGTTTTACCAAATCACGTCCCACTGATTTCAGTTTTGCAACCAGGGGAAATAAGAATTCAAAATGAGGGCAAGGAAACAGTTCTGGCCATCTCGGGTGGTTTTGTTGAAGTTTTATCAACCAAGGTTGTTGTCTTGGCTGACACTGCTGAACGTTCAGAAGAAATTGATGTGGCTCGAGCCGAAGCCGCGATTCGCAAAGCGCAAGAATTGCGTGAACAAAGAGCGGGGGATAGTCGCGAGTTTGCAGCTCTTTCAGCACAAATTGAAAAAGAATTGGCACGTGTGAAAGTCGGTCGTAAAATGGCGCATCGGGTTCAAATGCAAGGCGCGCAAAGAAGTCAGCTAGAAAAAGAATAGTATAAAGTTATAATAGAAGGTCAGAGTTTAATGCTCATGACCTTTTATATTTATCATGATTTTGCTATAATTCCATTGAATAAAAATAAAAAATATGGTGATTCTAGATTACATTTTGCTTGGTATCATTATCCTCTTGGGAATCTTAGGATTAAGAAGGGGACTAATTCAATCAGTTGGATCAATCATCGGCATTATTGTGGGAACGCTTGTGGCGAGTCGTTTTTATCCGCTGGTTGCAGATTGGTTTGGCGGATCTAATTTAACAACTTTGCTAACATTTATTGTAATTTTTAGCATAACTGTTAAACTGGTCAGTATCTTGTTTTGGCTCCTTGGCAAGATCTTTAAGATAATAACCATTCTACCTATAATATCGCATTTTGACAGGTTTTTAGGCCTAATTTTAGGGCTTGTAGAAGGGCTGCTAGTCCTCGCAGTGATTCTAAGCTTTTTACTGAAATATCCATTTAACTATTGGATAGTAACTCAAATGGGTGCTTCAGTTGTCGCAAAAGTTTTGTTGAAAATCGGGTTTGTGTTTATTCCACTTTTCCCAGATGCTTTGAAGAAAATTAAATCATTCATGTAATATGTCAAATGTAAAACAGTATAAAAGAAGGGAAAAGGGAAAAGGGATATGGGGTATGGGAGTTAGATCTTCCCTTATACCTTACCCCATAATGCTTACCCCAAATAAATTGTTTTTTTGTTTTCTTGCTTTTTTGATTATGCTTACAGGTTGTACTAAAGTAGGTGATTATTCTTTCGTCAATTATGGACTTAACACCAAGACCAATGAAATAGTAAAATCCGCAGATGGTCAATCCGTTTCTTGGGTATCACAAGATGTAAGTGGCGAAAAAGTAATGAACAGAATTTTTTCCGCAACAAACACCGGTAAAAACAAAACAGAACTTTTGAGTATGGAATTAGAGAAGGAACGTTCTTTACGTATTTTAGGTTTTTATCCAGAGAATAGCGTTTTCGTTTATGCTATCGAATATCAAAATCCAAACTTTGGAGTTGCTGTACAACGAGAAACTTTTTATAAATTTTTTAATGAAGATAATTCACACAGTATTGGTAAAGATTATTTACGATTTTTCAAAACAGATCGTGGTGTCATGGGCTTAAGAGTCGGTGATGTCTTAGCTTACTATCAACTATCAATGAACAATGCCTATGCGGTTGATTCTAAAAGTAATTACATCCAAGATAGTAAGGTAAAAGCATTATTTACAGATGCACAATTAACTCCTGATCTTAAAAAAATTGTCTATACTTTTGAATATGAACCAGCAACTCAAGGCTATAATCAGAATAAGCTAATGGTCAGCGATTTTTATGGGGAGAATCGCAAGGAACTTGTCGCCTCAGACAAAAGTATTGATATTCTTGAAATGATTGGCAATGATAAAGTTAAGGTCAAAGTCGGGGATGAAGAAAAAGAGTTTTCCTTTTAAGTAAATTATGAAGAGGCGAGCTAGGCTCGTCTCTTTTTGTTTTCATATAAATATCAATTGTCTAGTAGAGGAGAATATGGATAATTTGTAATTCGTAAAATAATGTTTAAATTTAGCTAAAATAAGTAAGTGTCCATATGATTCCTGTTGACAAACATAAGAAAGTATGTTATTGTTATGGCAATTGAACCTGTGCTACAACGATGGAGGAATCCATGGATCTGATCGGATTGGACATGAAGGCTCGTCAGGCTCGGGAGAAGTTCACGGTCGTGACCAAGCTGGGTGATGCGGTCTGGACGCCGGCGGAGATCAACCGACTGGTGCACCAGTACAGAACCATCATCAGCACGCTTCCCAGGATGCCCTCCGTCGCGATTCTCGCGGGAGAGTACTCCAAGGACCAGCTCGTCGCGTTCCTCGGGACGGACAACTTCACCGTCGAGCTGATGGTCGGTCGCCAGAACCCCAAGCTGCCGTTCAGCGCTCCGATGCTCTGAGCGCGGCAAGTTCGAAAGAGAGGAACGGACATGCTGGTTCTGTTGACTCCTGCCAAGTTCACCGTCGTGACCTTGTTCGGTTTTGGGGTGTGGCATAAGGACGAGGTTCAACGTCTGGCGAACAGGCTGAGAGCCTGCGTCTACACGTATCCAAGGAGGCTTTCGGTCGCGATCATCGCGGGAGAGCACTCCAAGGCTTCGATCGTGGACGTCCTCGGTACGGACGACTTCGGCGTCGAGCTGAAGGTCAAGTGCTAGAAACCAGTCACTCAAGGTTTCAAGAGGCGAGCAGCTTCGTAGTTGCTCGCCTTTTAAATTTTAGGAAATGAGACAACTCGTCTCTTTTTGTTTATTATGCTAATATTTACTTGAATATGAGCTTATTAGAATCATCAAACAAAGAGCAGCTTTCAGCTATTATGCATGAGGCTGGGCCTCAGCTGATCGTTGCCGGAGCGGGGACGGGCAAGACGCGAGTAATTACAGCCCGTATAGCTTATTTAATTACAGAAAAAAACATAAATGTCGACGAAATTCTGGCTTTGACTTTTACTGACAAAGCAGCCGAAGAAATGGAAGAACGTGTAGATAAAATGTTGCCTTATGGCTATGTCGACTTGTGGATTTCAACTTTTCACTCCTTTTGTGACAAACTATTAAAACGCCACGCTCTCGATATTGGACTCTCTAACAATTATAAACTTATAAACGAAACTGAGGCTTGGTTACTGATTAAAAAGAATTTAGCGCGTTTTGATTTGGATTATTACCGTCCGCTTGGTAATCCAACCAAATTTATTCATGCTTTGCTAAAACATTTTTCGCGTTGTAAAGATGAGGGCATTTCGGCCGAAGAATATTTGGAATTTGCTGATGGTTTAAAATTGGACTTGGATGTAACTGATTATGTAAAAAAATTAGATTTGCCAGAAGACTTTGCGGAACTGAAGAAAGAAGAAAAACAAGCGTTGCTCAAACAGGAAATTATTCGAATTAATGAAATCGCTAAGGCATATCACACATATCAACAAATATTAATCGAAAATGATTGCTTGGATTTTGGCGATTTGCACAATTACGCCATTAAACTTTTTAAAGATCGTCCCTTGATTTTAGATAAATATCGACGTCAATTTAAATATATACTTGTCGATGAATTTCAGGACACAAATTTTGTTCAATATGAACTCATCAAGCTTTTAGCAGCTCCCAAAAATAATTTGACAGTGGTGGGGGATGATGACCAGTCAATTTATAAATTCCGAGGAGCTTCTATTAGTAATATCATGCAATTTAAAGAAGATTACCCAAACGCGCAGGAAGTTGTCTTAACGGAAAACTATCGATCGGCGCAGGAAATTTTAGATTTGTCATATAATTTTATTAAGCAAAATGATCCTAATCGGTTGGAAGCGAAGTTGAATATCAATAAAAAATTAAAATCGAATAAAACTGAGCAGGGAGTTATCGATCACAAACATTTTGAAACTATCGATGCTGAAGCGCAGTTTGTTATAAGTCAGATTCGAGAAATACAAAAAGTAACTCAGTGCGAGTGGAAACAATTTGCCATATTGGTACGTGCCAATGAAAGCGCTAATATTTTTATTAGTTATTTAGATTCCGCAAATATTCCATATCAGTTCTTAGCATTACGTGGATTGTATACGAAGCCAGTCATTGTTGATTTGCTCAACTACCTAAAGTTGTTAGATGATTATCATGAGGGAGCTTCGGTTTATCGATTGTTAAATTTCCCATGTTTCAAATTAAAAACTGATCAAATCATCAAAATTGTTCATTATGCAAAGCAAAAAAGTTTTTCATTGTACGACACGTTGAAGAAGATTGTTATAATTCCTGGTATTGAAATGGAAACAATAACTCAGGTTGGGAAAATATATGCTCAGGTTGAAGCTGATACTGCTTTGGCACAAAAGAAACGTCCGACCGAAGTCTTGCTAAATTTTTTATACACTTCCGGTTATTTAGAACACGTAAAAAATTTGGACGAAAAAATTGCTAAAGAAAATTTAGATTATATCCAACAGTTTTTTCAAAAAGTTAAAGAGATAGAAACCACTTACGAAGATGCGCGCATTAAAGATATAGTCGAGGTTTTTGATTTAGAATTGCAATCTGGCGAAGCTGGGCGATTGGCTTTTGATGTTGAAACAGGTCCAGACATGGTAAAGGTCATGACAGTGCATGGATCAAAAGGTTTGGAGTTTGACTATGTTTTCTTGCCAAATCTTGTCGACCGTAAATTCCCAACAGACGAACGCAAAGAGGCTATCGAGATTCCAGCAGCCTTGATTGAAGAAAAACTGCCCGAAGGTAATTTCCATTTAGAAGAAGAACGCCGACTTTTTTATGTGGCGATGACTCGAGCGCGACGTGGTTTATTTTTTACATCGGCAGAGGATTATGGCGGAGTACGCAAAAAAAGGTTATCGAGATTTTTAATAGAAATGGGTTATAAAAAAGATTATGACATCCAATCGACTGAAACTATTTTAATCAAGCCAAGTAAATCATCAGCAGTTGATAAATTTGTTTATGAATTACCAAAAAGATTTAGCTTTTCGCAAATTGCAACTTACGAAAAATGTCCTTTACAATACAAATACGGAAATATTTTAAAAATCCCAGCTTTTGGCAGTCATTATTTTACTTTTGGTACAATTATCCACTCAACTTTGCAGAAATTTCTAGAAGAATCGTATCAAGTTAATAATAATGTTCAAGAAGATTTATTTAGCAATATAAAAAAGACGATTAAAAAGGGAACTTTGCCCTTGGATCGATTGTATCAAGTTTATGATGATGTTTGGTTTGATGATTGGTTCCAAGATCCTAAGCAGAAAGAAGAATATTATAAAAAAGGAAAAGCTTTGCTGAAAAGTTTTCATGCTGATTTTAATTCAGAGTTACCAGAAGTAAGAAATCTCGAAATATCATTTAAATTGCCAGTCGGCCCATATTTCTTTTCTGGTAGAATTGATCGAGTCGATAATTTAGAGTCTGGTTTAGTGCAGATCATTGATTATAAAACCGGGCAAGCCAAGGATGATAAATTAACAACAGATGACAAACGTCAACTTTTATTTTATCAGATTGCGGCCGAGGAAGCCTTAAAGTTGAAAGTTGAAAAGATGACATACCATTATTTAGAAGAAAATAAGAAAATATCTTTTATGGGTAAAGAAAAAGACAAGGAAGAATTAAAGAAAAGATTTATTGAAGATATTGAATTGATCAAGGCACAGAAATTCGAAGCCACGCCAAGTCCTTATGTTTGTGGTAGTTGCGATTATCGAAATATTTGTGAGCATAAAAAATTGTAAAAAAAGGGCCACGCAAACTTGTGTCTGCGTGGCTCCTTGCGACGAGTTGTGACTCGGCGCTAGTTGGTGAGCACGTGGCTGATGTCCATGTCCGGACTGACGATCAGCTTCTGTGCCGTGTTCTCGCCGATGACCTCGATCGCCTCGTTCGGACCCGTACCCAGGTTCGGGATGAACCCGATCTGGATGTACGAGTACTGCTCGAGGGGATCGACGTCGCAGCGCACGTCGAAGGCCGTCGTGGTGCCCTTGGGTAGGAAGATGTCCGTCAGGTCATGGAAGACGAGCTGCGCGTTCCATCCCTCGGTGTTTACGTAGGGTTGACCCTGGTAGGCCAGGGTGTGGCCACCCGAGATCAGGCTGCAGTTGCGCACCTTCTCGAAGTGGTCCCCGGTCATCATCATCGACAGCGTGACCTCGGTGAGAACGCCGTCCTCGGCGTAGGCCGTGTCTTCGGCGTCGACCATCAGGTAGAACGTGAACAAGTGGACCTGCGAACCTTCGACGAGCAGGTTGCTGGTTTCCTTCTTCCAGACCATGACGGTCGAGAATTGCGGCTCCATGTACGGCGCGCAGACTTCTTCGACGGAGCAGTAGAACGTACGGTTGCCCCTGGCGATGGCGTCGTAGAAGGCTTGGAAGTTGCTGTGCCAGACGTTCATCATCGCGATCTGCTTCTGCGCCGCGATCCGTCGCAGCTTGTAGGTCGGGATCATGGCGATGGGGTATTTGGGGTCTCCCGCCAAGGCCAGCTTGATCTTCCAGGTGTTGGTCGTCGCGTTCTGCGTCGCCTTGGCCAGGAACTGGCCCTCGTACTGGAAGTAGTAGCTGATGTTGTCGGTGAAGTTGGTCCACCCGACGCAGTCGGTGCCGTACCAGTCCGGCAACTGGCCGGTCAGGTTGAAGTAGTCGATGCTTTCCTGGTTGTACGTCTCGGCGACGTACTTGAGGTCGGCGAAGGTCTGGGGCGGACCGCCCCCGGCGTACGCGGCACTCGAGAAGCACAGGACGGCGAGCAGGGCGATGAGGGTCTTCTTCATCTCGGATTCCTCCTTCGGACGTTTCGAACCTTAGATCGATGGTGTACATCACCAATCTCTCTTTGGCACCATTCTAGCATGTTTTTAATAAATTGTCAAACCTATTTTCATCGTTTTGCGAGCCTGCCTGCCGGCCAGGCAGGGAGCACTTTCGTTAAAAAGCGACGTGGCAATCTCTAATTCGATTTCTAATTAATCAAATCAATAGGTTATACATTTTTATTCGTAAATTTAGCAAAATACTAGATACTGTCTAAGCGAACCTAACTGCAAATCGAGGATACTAATCATGATAATCATGAAAATCATAGTTAATCATGGCAAAAAAGAGCCCCACCGTTCGCGACGAACGGTGGGGCAGGGCTAGAAGTTCCAGACCAGGCGCAGGTACAGCACGTGGTCACCCGCGATCTCCGGCGTGAAGTCGTAGGCGACCCAGATTCGGCCCGCGCCGAGCAAGATCGAGGGGCCGATGGCCGCCTCGTCGAACGTCTTCTCGGAGAAGAAGTTCTCCTGGACGATGCCGAACCCAGCGATGTTGCCTGGCTTCATCCAGTCGAGGGTGGTCAGCGTGTAGTAGTTCCGCTGCACGTGCCCCTTGTCGCCGTCGACAGGGAAGTAGACGTCGCCCTCGACGCACAGGAGCAGGTCGCTTGGCAAGGGCTGCGTGAGCCAGATGCTCGCGAGAGCGGACATGCCGCCGTCGTTGGTCATCCAGAGACCTCCCAGGAGCTTGAGGTTCGTCTTCGTCGACAGGACGCTCATCTCCGGCCCGAAGTAGCCGAAGATCATGGAGTTGCCGCGCATTGACACCAGGCCGGTGGCGTGGGCGTAGATGCCGCCCGTGATGTTCTCGCTGAGCGTGAACGGGGAGAAGGTTCGGCCCAGGGTGACCAGGAACTGGCCGTTGGACTCGACCTTGGCCTCGGCGGCCGTGGGGATGATCATCGCACACAGCAACAGGATCACGAGCAGGAAGCGCTTCATCGAAGCCTCCAAAGTGGTGTGACGTCCCGTGAAACAGGACATTCTAATTTATCATAAATAATAAAAAAGTCAAGATGCAAGGCATTAGTGGTATACTAAAATCAACTTTCAATAAAAGAAGTGTCCTCAGCAAACAAGTGCAATCTGGGATGATTGTTGAGTTTGTTAATGAACTAATTCATGAATACTGGGGCAAAAAGGGCGCTGAACAGGCAAAGGCTAAATTTATAAAAAATAAAATTTTAACTATATTTACTGTAAATGCAGGCATGTCGCAGGAAATTAAATTTAAACAAAATAAAATATTAGAAACAGTTAACACTAGGTTTGATGAGCGGGTACTTAATCAATTAAAAATCGTTGCCGGCGGAATTGACAAAGGCGATGATATACCGTAAAACGAAGTGATGGCCTTTCCATCAAGGAGGTTCCCATGGATGCACGACAAAAGGTCGTGGCAGTGTTCGATCTTCCGCACGGTGAAGGTCAGGTCGATCTGATGGTCGACATGGCACTTGAGTCCAGCTGGACTGGCCAAGGAATCGATACTTCGTACTTCATGTTCCACAAGCCGCACTGCGGCGGTCCCATGCGGCCGATCAAGGTGGCGGACAAGAAGATGGTTCTGTACTGCAGCGGTTGCGTGTTGCGTCTTCAGCTTCTGATCATGAAACTGCCTACGAACCTGGGCGAACTCGGTGAAGCGATCAACGAGACCTGCACGCATTCGGATCTGCCCTCACGTTTCTAATCGAGATAATATCAGGCCTTCCTAGCACTAGGAGGCCTGGTTTTTTATGTTGAAAAGCTCTAGCTTCTGTGATAGAATATCTGCATATGAGTATAGGGCGTTTTTTCCTAGTTTTAGGTCTGGCTACAGGTCTGTGTTGGTTGGCCTGGATTGCTGTTTTATTTTTTATGAATCCAGCAGAAAATAGTCCCGTGGCTCTAATCTTATTTTATTTAAGTCTTTGTTTGTCCTTAATTGGTACCTTTTTATTCATCGGGTATCTTGTTAGAGGTTTAACTAACCAAACCGAAATGCCGTATAAGCATGTTAAAGCAGCTTCAAGGCAGGCAGTCTTATTTACCGTACTCATTGTTCTAGCCTTGATGCTACAAAGTTATCGTTTTTTAACTTGGTGGAATTTGTTAATTTTGGTGGCCTTACTTGGGTTCGTAGAATTATTCTTTATTTCATACAAAAAATATAATAAATAAAATATGAGACAGTCAAAGTTATTTGGTAAAACACAAAAAGAAACACCATCTGATGCTGTAGCCGAAAGTCAGAAGCTTCTACATCGAGCAGGTTATGTGCGCGATTCTGTGGCCGGTAGATATTATTTTTTACCATTGGGAATGCGCGTACATGAAAAAATAGAAAAAATTATCCGTGAAGAAATGGATCGCACCGGCGCGGAACAAATATTAACACCAACCTTACATCAACTAGAATTATGGAAAGAAACAAATCGTACAGACACCGCTGGCTTTGAGTTGATGAAAGTAAAAGATAGAAATGGGGCGGAGTTCGCTTTGGGTGGAACGGCCGAGGAAATGATTGTTGATGTGGTGCGAAAGTTTAATATCAGTTACAAAGATTTACCTTTTAATATTTATCAATTCTCAAATAAGTTTAGAGATGAAATGCGTGCTCGCGGTGGCCTTTTGCGAACTCGAGAATTCATCATGAAAGACGCTTACTCTTTTCATGAAACAGAAGCTGATTTTAAAAAAGAATATGAAAAGATGTGGAAGGCATACGAAACAATTTTTGCTCGTATGGGGCTAAAAACTGTTGCGATTGAATCTGATAATGGTTACATTGGTGGTGAATATTGTCACGAATTTATTGTTGAATCTGCCAGTGGAGAAAGTAAAGCTTTGACTACAGAGGATGGAACTTATGCTGCACACGAAGAAGTGGCAAAATTCAAACGAGATAATAAAAATTTAGATGAGTCTCTGGGTGGAATGATTGAAGTCGAGGCCAAGAGAGAAAACACCATGCAAGCTGGTGTGGAATTGCATAAGTTACCTTTATGGCAACAAATTAAGAATGTTTTATTTGTGACAGAAAAAGGGAGATTTATTTTGGCTGTGATCCGTGGTGATTTAGCCGTCAATGAGTTAAAGCTTGTGCACGCAGTTGGTGCGTTGATATTAAGAGCAGCAACGGATGAAGAAATTCGATCAATCGGAACAGAACCTGGCTTTATTGGTCCTGTAGGGCTTGATCATAAAAAAGTCACAGTTGTTGGTGATTTATCGTTACGAACAGCTGTTAACTTTTGTACTGGTGCTAATAAACAATATTGTGACTTACAAAACGTAAATATTGATCGTGACTTTAATGTAGACAAAGAAGCTGACATCGCCTTGGCGGAAGCAGGCTTTTTAAGTGAATCCGGCAAAGAGTTACGAGAGATCAAAGGTATTGAGGTTGGAAATATTTTTCAACTTGGTTATCATTATTCCAAATTAATGAATGCAACTTTTACAGGTAAAGATGGTAAAGAAGAATTTTACTATATGGGCTGTTATGGAATAGGTTTGGGGCGAACTATGGCCACAATTGTAGAAATGCATAATGATGAAAAAGGTATAATTTGGCCAGAAGCTGTCGCACCTTTTCAAGTACATTTACTGACATTGGGCGAAGACGAGAAGGTGATGAAAGCATCCGAACAATTATATGAGGAGTTGTTGGCGGCAGGTATTGAGGTGTTGTTTGATGATCGCGATCTAAGCGCTGGAATCAAATTAAAAGATAGTGATCTTATTGGTTTGCCAAAGCGTATTGTCGTAAGCACTAAAACCCTGGAGCAAAATAAAGTTGAATTGAAATTACGATCAGAGGACGAAATAGAACTGGTTGACATTAGTTCAATCGCAAAAAAGGTGTAAAACCCCGCACCAGAAAGTATTCTCTTTCGGTTCGGGGCAAGTAAAAACAAAAATCAAAGTAATAATTTATTATTGATTTTTATTTTAAATAGTATGTTAAGAAGATTGTTAAATAGATTCTCCAAGAAAATCGGTATTGATCTTGGAACATCAAATACAACTATCGCCTTGCAGGACAAGGGGATTGTTATTCGTGAGCCATCGGTTGTGGCCATTAATAATCGTTTAGATCAAATTATTGCCGTGGGCGAAGAGGCTAGTAAGATGATTGGTAAGAATCCAAAATATATTACCTTGGCTTATCCTTTGGTTAATGGTGTTATCTCTGATTTTGAGGTAACTGAAAAGATGTTCAAGTATTTTTTTGATAAGATATTTCAGGAAAACTTTAATTTTACAGCTAGACCCTCGGTAATTATTAGTATTCCGCTTGATGTTACAGAAGTTGAAAAGAAAGCTGTTGAAGATGCTGCCCTGGGTGCAGGTGCTGGGAAAGTTTTTTTGGTTGAAGAAGTTATGGCTGCAGCTATTGGCGCGCGCTTACCGATTAACGATGCTTCTGGTAGCATGATTATTAATTTGGGTGGTGGCAAGACCGAAATTGCAGTTATTTCTTTGCATGGTGTTGTAATTTCGAAGTCTTTGAAATTAGCTGGCGAAGAATTAAATAAAAATATTATTCAATACGCTCGTGATCGTTTTAACCTACTTATTGGAGAAAAAAATGCTGAAGATATAAAAATTAAAATTGGTTCAGCATTCGAACAGGGTGAGTCTATGTCTGTAGAAATGCGTGGACGTGATTTAATCAGTGGTTTGCCACGAGAAATTATTATCACTGATTATCAAGTTAGGGAAGCGATCGCCAGTTCTATCCACAATATAATTGATGCTATAAAAAGTGTGCTTGAAGTAACCCCGCCGGAGTTGGTAGCTGATATTTTCGAACGAGGTATTGTACTTTGCGGCGGTGCAGCGCAATTGCGTGGCATGGAAAAAATTATTTCGAAGGAAACTGAAATTCCAGTCAGAGTTGCAGATGATCCAACGACTTGTACTATACGCGGCGTAATGGTTTTGTTGGATGATGACAATTTACTCAAAGATATTTTATTGCCTTCTGCTAACGAAGAAAAAGTAGTTAGATAATATGCCCTTAACACCAAAACCAACAAAGCTGATTATTCTAACAGTAGTAATTATTTTGCTACTGGTTTTTTTACATTATACGCACATTCTTTCTCCACTAGAGCGAGCTGTAACTGGAATGACAAAAATGATTATGAGAATTTCTTATAATTTTTCTAATAATATTGGGGCAAACTATTTGGAATTCAAGTTAAAGAGAGAGTTGTTGAATGAAAATAAAGAATTGAAGGATCAACTGGCCATACTGTTTAAGGAAAAGAGTCGTTATTTAAATGAAAAGGAAGAAAACGATTTTCTGCGTGAACAGTTGAAGTTTTCACAAACATTGAATTACGAATTTATAATTGCCAATGTGGTCGGAAAAAATGTTGCAGGCGTACAAAATATTTTATTATTAGATGTTGGTGCTCAAAACGGGTTGCTTGTTGGTCAGCCAGTTCTTGGTGAACAAGGAGTGGTAATTGGTAAAATTAGCAAAGTCGAAAAAAATCGAGCTTTCATGTTACTTATAAATGATGATCTATCGCGCCTGGCCGTAAAAGTTCAAGGTTCTGATAAAACCATGGGAATTATTGAGGGTGAATTTGGACTTGGTATAAAGATGCGTCTCATACCGCAAAACGAAACAATAAGTGAGGGCGATTTGGTGGTTACTTCCGGATTGGAGGAATTAGTTCCAGCAAATTTAATTATTGGAACCATAGAGAAAATAACCAGAGCCCCCGAAGATCTTTTTCAAGAAGCTGCGATTAAGTCGCCGATTGATTTTAGTAAAATTACTCTGGTTAATATTATAAAAAATAAATGATAAAATCAACATTAAAACATTTTTTCATTATAATAATAGTCGCTTTATTACAGGTGGCTATTTTGCCCAATTTATCAAGTAAAATGGGTAATTTAGATCTTGTCTTGGTTGTTTTAATCTTCATAGCAGTTGTTTATAAGTTTTATCTAGGGGTGATTTATGGTTTAATACTTGGATTTTTCCTTGACCTCTATTCTGCTTTGCCCTTTGGCATGATTATTCTGTGCTATATGTTGGTTTTGTATTTTGTCTATTTGATATTTCAAAAGTTATTAACAAATAAATCATTTTATTCATTACTCGGAGTGACATTTATCGGGACTATAATTTATAGCATTTTGATATATATTTCGAAAATTAGTTATTATTTCATAAATACTAAGGATTACTTATTAATAAAAAATTATTCAATAATAAGTTTTCAAAATATAGGTTGGCAGGTTTCACTAAATATATCATTAGCTATAATTTTGTTCATGTGTTTCCATTTTGGCAGCCGTCAGTTTAACGCCGGTTTTATTGATACAACAAAAAAGTAATATGTGGTCTTACCTTAAATACAAATTCACAAATAAGCTCAAAAAAAAATATCAAGATGATAGTGCAATTTTTGCCGGCAGCAAAACACACATTGAAAGTTCTGGCATTAAATCTAGAAATAAAAGCGCGTGGGTAGAAGAAGCTTTTGTCAATTATACGGAAGAAGACTTAGTTAGCACAAAACAAAATTATTTGGGAACAGTTTTACCAGCCAAACGAATGATAATTTTTTGGTTTTGTCTTATGCTCGGCGTTGTTTTGCTACTCGCTCGAGCCCTACAATTGCAGGTCATTAAAGGACCATATTATCGTTCAGTAGCTGAAAAAAATCGTATTCGTGTTTATAATTTACCAGCTCCTCGAGGCATAATTTATGACATTAATAATATCCCACTCGTGCGCAATGTGCCGACTTTTGCTCTTTACATAATTCCCAACGATTTATCATCTAGCTTAGAAAATAAAGATGAGGTTTTAACTTGGCTTAATAAAAATTTGAAGATGGATTCCAATAATGAAGATCTGCAAAAAATACTTAAAATTAAATCTTCACAAAAAGAATATTACGAACCTGTTTTACTAGTCGAAGATATTGATTATGAGGCTGCGCTTAAAATGCATATTGAAAGCGCAATTTATAACGGAGTTGACGTAGAAATTCAATCAAGACGTGAGTATTTAAATACCAATAATCAACAACTTGTTAGCAGTTTAGCCCATGTTTTAGGGTATGAAGGAAAGATAAGTCAAGAGGAATATGAAAATCGGGTAAATGATGGTTATTTATTTAATGATTTTATTGGAAAAACCGGATTAGAAGAAAGTCTTGAAAAGACTTTACGCGGTGTTTATGGAAAAGAACAAGTTGAAGTTGATTCTAGTGGCAAGGCTATTAAAATTCTAGCACAGGAAGATGTTAAAAAGGGCGATAATGTTATTTTAAATATTGATTTTGAAATGCAAAAAAAGCTTGAATCTATAACTCAGGCATATTTGAATAAATATAATAAGCAGAAATCGGCCATCGTTGTTTTGAATCCGCAAAACGGAGCCGTCATGGTGTTGCTTAGTTTGCCGGGATATGACAATAACGCATTTTCAAAGGGCATATCTGGGACTGAGTATAATAAATTGATGGAAGACAAAAATAAGCCACTGTTCAATCGAGTCATTAGTGGTGAGTATCCTTCGGGTTCAACAATTAAACCCGTGATGGCCGCGTCAGCTCTAGAGGAAGGAATTATAACGGCTTCAACTTCATTTTTGAGCACCGGTGGAATTCGCATTGGTCAGTGGTTCTTCCCCGATTGGTTGGCTGGGGGACATGGCATTACTGATGTCAAAAAAGCGCTGGCGCAATCAGTTAATACCTTCTTCTATATTATTGGTGGGGGCTATGGTGAACAACCGGGCTTAGGCGTTTATAAAATAAAAGAGTATTTAGAAAAATTTGGTTTGTATAAAGTTAGTGGTATTGAATTACCCAACGAACACGCTGGTTTCTTGCCCACTCCCGAATGGAAAGAAAAAGCAAAAAATGAACCATGGTACATTGGAGATACTTATCATTTATCTATCGGACAAGGTGATTTATTGGTCACGCCATTACAAATTGCCAATTATACCGGTGTTTTTGCAAATAAAGGAACTCTTTATAAACCACATTTAGTCAACCATTATTTTGATCAAAACACACAACAAACATTGATGATTGAGCCGGAAGTAATCAATTCAAATTTTATTAAGGAAAATAATATTGAGATTGTTCGTCAGGGAATGCAACAAGGCGTCAAAAACGGTAGCTCACGCATTTTAAATTCCTTGCCCGTAACTTCGGGCGCTAAAACTGGCACAGCTCAATGGAATTTGGAAAAAGACCCGCATGCTTGGTTTACAGCCTTTGCTCCTTACAATGATGCTGAAATTGTTATAACGGTCTTGGTTGAAGAAGGTAAGGAGGGAAGTCAAATTTCAGCTTATATTGCCAATGATTTTTTAAATTGGTATTTTCGTGAGTATCATAAATTGTCGCGCTAGAAAATATATTTTGTTTGTTTGTTTGTGGATAACTTGACTTTAAGCCCATATTTGTTATATTTAAATCATAAGGAATAAAACCAGGTCTAAACGACCTGTATTTAATTTAGTAGTATTATGTCAGCTCCAATTATTTTAACAGCCGAAGGACGAAGTAAGCTCGAGATAGAATTAAAAAATTTAAAAGAAGTTAGACGACCAGAAATTATCGAGAAAATTGAACAAGCTAAGGAATTGGGTGATCTTTCTGAAAATGCTGAATACCATGACGCTAAAGATCAACAGGGTCGCATCGAATTGCGTATTCGTGAAATTGAAGAAATTTTTAGAAAAGCCATTGTTAGTGAGCAAACTAAAACTAAAGACAAAATTACTCTAGGCTCAAAGTTTATTGTTAAAGACGCAGCAGGGAACAAAAAAGAGTTTTTCATAGTTGGTTTTAACGAAGCCGCACCCGCAGAAGGTAAGATTTCTATAGATTCTCCTATAGGGCAGGCCTTTATGAATGCTAAAAGGGGGGAGGAGGTAGAATTTATAGCGCCTCGTGGTAAAGTCGTTTATCAGGTTGTAGAAATATTGTAAGATCAAATAAGGGAGGCGCTTAGATCAAGCGCCTCTTTGCGTTTTTACTTAAAATAAGCTATAATTTCACTATAAATATATGCAAACAGGAATATCTATTGCTGATGCGCGAGAACTCCTTAAAAAGTACATCAAGCAAACAAACACATTAAATCATTGCCGCGAATCAGAAGTTGTTATGGCAGCTTTGGCTGAACGCTTAGGCGAAGATCAAGAATCATGGGCCATTGCAGGCTTATTACACGATTTAGATTGGGAATTGGTTCAAGATGATGTTAATGAACATGGTGTTAAAGTCCAAGAACTTTTGCGGTCCGAGGGTGTTTCCGAGGAATTGATTTCGGTCATTGTTTCTCATGTTGGCGGTTTAACTAGTCATTATCCAGAGAGTAAGCGAGAATCCAAGATTGAACACGCTCTCGCTGCAGGGGAAACTGTTACCGGCTTAATTTTCGCCTCAGCTTTGGTCAATCCAGAGAAAAAGTTTGAGTTCGTCAAAGTTAGTTCCTTGCGCAAAAAGATGAAGGACAAAGGCTTTGCGGCTAAGGTTAATCGTGATGTTATTATGGAATGTGAAAAGATTGGACTTACTATTGATGAGTTTTTAGAAATTAGTTTAAAAGCGATGCAGGCGATTGCAAAGGAAATCGGATTATAAATATAATTTGAAATATGTCTGAAACAACTGAAGAACAAATTCGTCTACAAAAACTAAGTCAATTAGCTGATTTAGGCATGCAAGCCTATCCTGAGAAGTTTGATAAAAAACAATCATTAGCTGAATGTATTGAGTTGAAAGAGGGCAAAAAAGTTCAAACTGCTGGCCGTTTGATTATGTTTAGAGATATGGGCAAGCTAACCTTTGCTCATATCCAGGATTTTTCTGGCAAAATGCAAATTGCTTTCAAACAAGACGATTTGGGCAAAGATAATTATAAGGCTTTGTTAAAGCTGATTGATTTGGGTGATTTTATCGGTGTAGAAGGGGAAACATTTGTTACTCATAAAGGTGAATTAACGATATTAGTTTCAAAATGGACTTTTTTAGGTAAGGCCTTACGTCCTTTACCAGAAAAATGGCATGGCTTAAAAGACAGGGAGGTCGCTTATCGACAACGATATTTAGATCTTATTTCCAATCCCGAAGCGATGTCTAGATTCCAGTTCCGCAGCAATTTTGTTAAAGCTTTACGTGAATTTTATTGGTCCAAAGGTTTTTCTGAAGTAGAAACTCAAACCCTGTGCCATAAGGCAACTGGTGCGCACGCTCAGCCTTATAAGACACATAATAATGCACTTGATATGGATGTCTATTTGAGAATTTCGCATGAATTACCATTAAAAGAACTTATAGTCGGTGGATTTGAAAAAATATTCGAGCTTGGAAAAGCTTTTAGAAATGAAGGTCATGATCCTTCTCATTTGCCAGAGCATACTCATCTTGAGCATTATTGCGCATATTGGAATTATGAGGATAATATGAAGTTTTTGGAGGAAATGTTTGATTATTTATTTGAAAAATTAAATTTACCAAAGAAGATTAAGATTAAAGATAAAGAGGGTAATGAACGTGATGTTGATTTTACCACACCATTTGAACGTATTAATTTTGTCGAATTGATAAAAAAGGATTCAGGTATTGATATTGCTGAAGTTAGAGACAGTAAGGAGCTTATTAAGCAAATTAAAGCAAAAAATATTAAGATCGAGGGTATGGACGAAATGGGCTATGCTACATTGGTTGATAATCTTTATAAAAAGGTTTCTAGACCTAAAATTACTGGCCCAGCCTTCCTTTATCATTATCCGATAGAATTGCAGCCTTTAGCTCGTAGAAATGATGAAGACAAGAGTATCGTCGATCAATTCCAAATTGTTGTAAACGGTTGGGAGGTTGGTAAGGCTTATTCTGAGTTAGTTGATCCAATTGATCAGGAACAGCGCTTTGCTGAACAATCTAGTTTAAAAGAAACAGGGGATGATGAAACTATGGAAGGTGATCCAGAATATATTACTGCCATGAAAACTGGTATGCCACCAATTTCTGGTTGGGGCATGGGAGTTGATAGAATAATTACACTTTTGACAGGACAAGAAAATCTTCGCGATGTTGTACTCTTCCCCTTAATGAAACCAAAAGATGGAGAAGATGAATAAATAATGTGTTCACATTCTTGTCACCATGAGTTTACTTGCCCAGCACCCAAACGTAGTGAGTGGTGCTGGGCCGAAGGGTGACATTTTGTTTCACAAAATAAACAGCGAGAAATCATTTGAGACGTCCCGCTGAGTTGGACTAGGCGCGTTGCTTGACCTTGAGTTGCATGTACAAGGCGATAGGAAAGAAGATCAGCCCGAAGAGTCGGTAGATCAGGAAGTCGCCAGCAGGAACCCCTGAACGTAAGGTTGGATCATCTCTGACGAGACTCGCAGCGAAATAACCCCAGAGCAAATTGAGCAGGACGACGGCTACTGCGATAGAAAGCATTCAAGCCTCCCCCAAAAGATTTGCGCACCCGAAAGCATATATTAGTTTTATTATACCTGTTTGTCAATAATTTGAAAAAAACAGTGATTTGCTGTAAAATTATGTTGTTATATGATTTATACATTAATTAATCAAATAAAAATCTCCCCGGTGGGGGAATAACCTTGTCTCCTCAACGTTTGTGTTGCTGTAATTCTTCCATGATCCATGTCCTATGTATAACTAAACAATTCTTAAAATATATGTTAGATATAAAATTTATCCGTGAAAATAAAGAGCTCCTGCAAACAGTCGCAGGTCAAAAGAATATTAAGGTCGACTTCGAAAAGCTTATTAAGCTTGACGATAAGCGTCGCACTTTGAATCAGAAAATTGACGAACTCAGGACTCAAAAGAATCAAACATCTAAAGAGATTCCACAAATGTCATCCAAGGATAGAGAAATTGCCCTAGAAAAGATGAAAGTGGTCGATACGGAACAAGATAAGCTTGAAGAGCAATTAAAACCATTATTAATTGAAATTAACGATTTGATGTTGCAAGTCCCCATGTATGTTCATAAAGATACACCTGTCGCGCTTGATGAAGGCGGCAATGTCTCAATTAAAGAGGTTGGAGAGATTCGAAAATTTGATTTTACAATTAAAGATCATGTTCAACTTGGTAAAGACTTAGATATTATTGATGGCGAACGTGGTGTCAAAATTGGTGGATCTCGAGCTTATGTCCTAAAAGGTGATGGAGCACGACTTGAACAATCTCTTTTGAAATATGCTCAGGACTTCATTTCACGTAAAGGTTATACTTTAATGTATGTGCCAGTGATAGTCGATCGTTTCGCTTTGGAAGGCACCGGTTTTTTCCCTGGTTCAGAAGATCAAATTTATCATTTGGGAAAAGATGATAAGTATTTGGTCGGTACGTCCGAAGTTGCTTTAGGCGCATATTATTCAAACGAGGTGTTAGATATTAAGAATATTCCGTGTAAAATGGCGGGGATTTCAACCTGTTTTAGACGCGAAGCTGGTACTTATGGTAAAGATACGTCTGGGGTTTATCGTGTCCACCAATTTAACAAAGTCGAACAATTTATTCTTTGTGAAGGTAGTGAAGAAAAAAGCCAAGCTATGTTTGATGAGTTAGCCAAGAATGTTGAAGAATTTTTAGCATCATTAAAACTGCCTTATAGAATATTGAATATCTGTACAGGCGACATGGGGCGTGGCAAATATCAAATGTATGATTTTGAATGTTGGATGCCAAGCAGAAAAAATTATGGAGAAACTCATTCTTGCTCAAATCTTCATGATTTCCAGGCGCGACGACTTAATCTACGTTACAAAGACGCCGATGGTAAGATAAGTTATTGCCATACTCTGAATAATACTTTGGTCGCGACACCAAGAATACTTATTCCAATTCTTGAATTGAACCAAAATGAGGATGGCAGCATCAATATACCTGAAGTTTTACGACCATACATGGATAATCAAGAGAAAATAGTCAAAAAATAGAGATCTAGAAGAAGCTCCGCAGTTGTGGGGCTTCTTTGTTTTATAAAACACCTAAAATCTGCTATAATTTAGCATATGAATAACGAAAAAACCTGGGTCGAAATTGATCAAGGAAAAATTTTAAATAATTTCAGTCAATTCCGTAAAAGAGTGGGGAAGGGGGTTAAAATTGCTGCAGTTCTTAAGGCTAATGCATATGGTCATGGCCTTGAAAATGTAACTGAGATCCTTAAAAATAAAACTGATTATTTTGCAGTTGATTCGATTCGCGAAGCGTTGATAGTTAGAAAAATTTCTAAACTTCCAGTAGTTATTTTTGGTTATACTTCGGAAGGGGAGTATCCAAAACTGCTGAACAATAATTTTGAACAAACTATTTTTGATTTTTCTAATTTAAGCCAATTAAACGTTGTGGCGAGTCGATTGCACAGGGTTGCACAAATTCATTTAGAAATTGAAACTGGTACTTCTCGTAATGGGATTTTATTGAAGGATTTGCCTATGTATCTTGGGTTCATAAAAAAGAACAAGTCCTTGAGTTTGGCAGGTTTGTTTACACATTTTGCCAATATTGAGGACACAACTAATCATGCATATGCAGAAAAGCAATTAAAGATATATAAAGAGGCAGTTAAGTTGGTAAATGAATTTGGTTTTAAAGATTTTATTAAACATACGGCCTGCACGGCTGCGAGCATTCTCTTTGATAAAACTTATTTTGATATGATACGTTTAGGTATTGGTCTTTATGGTATGTGGCCGTCAGAAGAAACAAAAATTAGTGCGCAGAACGATAGGATTGATCTTAAGTTGAAACCAGCATTAACCTGGAAAACAAGAATTGCACATATCAACGATTTACCAACAAAAACATATGTCAGTTATGGTTGTACTGAACGTTTAATGCGTGACAGTAAGGTTGCAGTCATCCCTGTGGGTTATTATGATGGCTTTGATAGAGGGCTCTCAAATATAGGTGAAGTCCTGGTTGGAGGCCTACGTTGCCCAGTTTTAGGTCGAATTTGTATGAATATGAGTATGATTGATGTTACTAACGTTAAAAACGTAAAGATTGATGATGAAGTTGTCCTTCTTGGCCGTCAAAAACAAGAAGAAATCACAGCGGAAACAACGGCACAAAAAATAAATACGATTAATTACGAGGTTACGACGCGCATCAACCCCCTAATAAAGAGATTTACAATTTAAATATGGGCATTAGCAGTAAATATCAACGTGATTATTCAAATGTCAGCTTCGATAATCCACGTTTATTAAAAAAGCGTGAAAATCGTAAGCTTTTTTTAGCGCGTACTATATCAATAATAAGCGGCGTTATTATAATTGCTTTATTTTACTTTATATTTTATTCAAGTTTTTTTAGAGTTACGACTTATGAAGTCAATGGCTTACAAAAGATAAAGCAGGAAAACATAGACAATATTATCAATAATTACTTGAATAAACGTAGGTTATTGATTTTTTCTCATCATAATTTTTGGTTGTTAGATAAGAATGGTTTAAAGACAGAAATCAATAAATATTATTATTTTGAGCAATTAGAAATAAAACGAAAGCTACCAAACCGATTGATTATCAATATCTCCGAAAAACAGCCTATGATTAATTGGGTTTCAAATGAATTGTGTTTTCACGTTGACTTGAGTGGAAATGCAATTGGTTATTGTGAAAATGATAGTGGATTAGTGACTATACGTGATTTACAACAAAAAGAAGTCAAAATTGGGTCATTGGTAGCCAGCCCAGAGACCTTAAACTACATCATTAATTTGCATCAGCAAGCCACGAATATATTAAAAGAGCGATATAAACCTCTTTATTATGAACTAAATGATAAGTTACTCACGGCACATAGTGATTCGGGTCCTGAGATTCGATATAATTTAGATATTGCGATAGGGGAACAAGTGGGGCGATTAGATCTTGTCTGTAGGCAGAAAGAGGTTAAAGACAATTATCAAAATCTTAAGTATATTGATTTGCGCTTTGGAGAAAAAGTTTTCTATCAATAATAATTCTCTTAATTCCCCCTTGTTATATTTTACGACACTCAACATAGCGAGTATGAATAGTGGGCGATATTAAATAATGCAGAAAGAACTGGTATTGCTAGACTTATTGATAGAGGAGCTAAAGACTACCGCGAAAATTTTTTAAAAAATTTTGGCGGCGTACCATCAGTAATTTGGTTTAAAAAGTCTTTTTAAATGATTATCCACACGCGCCGCTTGTTCTAAGCTTTAAAAGCCCTATACTTAGTATAGTACAACTCTTAATTAGCATTATGCGACGTATGTATAATTCAGATAAGCCTATAATTAAACATATCCCCGACTTCCTCGACTACCTCGAGATTGAAAAAGGTCTGGGAAATAAAACGCAAGAAAACTACGCGCGTTTTTTACATCGTTTCTCGGAATGGTTGCAGCAGAACAATCAAGAGAAGCTTCTCCCCCACGAATTAAGCCCGGAGCTCGTTTGGGCTTATCGTGTATATTTGTCGCGCGAAACAAAATCTAGAAGAAAGAACGAGGACTTTTTGAAAAAATCAACCCAGAATTATTATTTGATTGCCTTGCGCGGATTATTGAATTTTTTCACAGAAAGAGATATTAATGCGATTCCTGGTGAAAAAGTTAAACTGGCTAAAAACTTAAAGGAACATAGCATTCATTTTTTAAATCTTGATCAAATTAAACAATTATTAGAAGCTCCTGATATTAAACATACTCCTGGTTTAAGAGATCGAGCCATTCTCGAAAGCCTCTTTTCAACTGGATTACGCGTAGCTGAGCTGGCTAAATTAAATCGAGAAGATTTTAAAGTAAAAGATGGTGTTGTTTTTTTAGAACTTAATGTCATGGGTAAAGGAAGTCATCCTCGAGTAGTTTATTTTTCCGAGCGAGCTTTAAACTGGATAAAAGCATATTTAGCAAAGCGTGCAGATATTGACCCTGCCCTCTTTATTAATTATAAGCCAGGAAAAAATGAAGTTAATGATCGGCGTTTAACGGTTCGTTCGATTGAAGTAATTGTAAAAAAATATGTAAAAATAGCCGGACTACCACTAACAACAACTCCACATACGTTGCGACATTCATATGCCACGGACTTGTTGACACAGGGTGTCGATTTGAGGCTTGTTCAGGAGTTTTTGGGTCATCGAAGTATTTCGACGACTCAAATATATACTCACGTGACTAACAAGAATCTGCGTGATGTTTACTTGAAATATCATAGTGGCGCACAAGATAAAAAATATTAATTTATATTTTTATGATGAGAAAATTTTGGCAAATTATGGGAGGAACTTATCTCTTCTTATTCAAAAGAAGAAAAGTGATTTTGGGTCTAGTTATTACTGTTTTGGTTGTTGGTCAGCTTTTTTTGTTAATTTGGTTGGTTGTGGGACAAGTTAAAATTAAAAAAGACATGAAGAAAAATCAGGACGCGGTCGTAAAGCTTCTCAATAAAACCTATAGTCAAGCTTGGCAGTTAAATACCAAGTTTAATCAAAGAGAAGCTGCAGCCAACCCCAAAAAATGATATCCACTACTTAATAGATGTAATTTTGAAGATATTTTGCTATAATTTAAGTGTCAAACAGACAATGACGTTGATATATTTTAAATATTGTAAATTAAATTTATAAAGCTATGTCAAAACTAGTTGATTTTTTGAAGTTTCCGTGGCTAATTAGAAGCATACGTGAAATAAAAATTTTGTATTTAATTGTTTTTGTGATGTTGGCGGTACAAACAATTTTGTCCGCTCTTTTATTTATGCGTCTCGAGAAGCTTGATAATAGCTTTATCGATTACCGCGAAACATCCATGAAACGAATTAACCAGATTTACGGTCAGGTCTATTCCCTATCGTCGAGAATTGAAAATAAAAAATAATGTATTTATATAATATAAAAATAAAATTTAGTATGACAAAAACAATTTTCATGAATCGTGCTTTTGTCAGTATTATCGCCGTGGTTACTGTTTTTACCATGAGCGGTATTGCTGGCTTAATACAACCGGCTAACGCAGCTAATCCCCCGCTTGATCCACCGTTAACAACGGCACTAGTTTATTCTAATCTTGTTGAACCAACAAATTTGACTGTTGGCGTGGATGGAAGTGTTTTGATTGCTGATTTTGACCTTCAAGGAAATGATCAACCATTAAGTAGTTTTATGGTTTATGTTGAACCTGTAGGAGATTTTGACCCAGCAACTGATTTGGGTGCAGAAGGTTTGGCAAGTTTCACTCTTGGAATTGTTGAATCACCACAGGGGCCAGATGACGTTTTATTAAGTTTTATTGGAAACACTCCCATGGTTGGTTCGGGATTCTTTACTGGTATGTATGCTTATCAACTAACTCCAACCGGTTCAGATCCTTTAATTTCCAGTACCCTTACCACGTACTACCTAAACGCCGTGTATACGGATACGGCCGTTGTTGGGCATTCATTTGTGGTAAAAATCACTTCCCTTTCTGTTGCTTCTGGTGAATCTGCTGCAGTTTTTACGAACGTAGTTGGAGGTGATCCTGCATTACTAACAACAGAAACAATGACTTTTGTTGAAGGCGAAGAACCACCACCGGGTGGGGATGGTTTTTCCTTGGTCGCCTACGGTCCGATGCAACAAATGACTATTCCTAAATACGCTCCTGTAGATTTTTTCTTCAATGAAGATTTAAATAGCGCTGTGAGAGCAGATTTAGATAGTTATTTTCAAACAGACCCGGTAGTTGCTGGCAATTGGAATCTCTATGATGAATATTGGGGCGAAAATCATATTTATCATGTTGGGTTTTTTCCGGCTGATGGTTGGGAGACAGGTACGTCTTACAATGTTAAAGCAGCAAAAAGCATTACAAACACTGAGGATGAAGCATTTTCATTGGATTTGGGTGGCGGTGATGGTTTTGAATATGGTGACATGGCTTCTGACGAACTTTTTTATTATTTTACTGTTGTCGGTAGTGATCAAGAAGACAGTGGTTACTTCCCTCCCATGGCTTTCTTGGGTTATCCTAATAATGAAATGCATAATGTACCAACAAGTTTACAACAGATAGGTGTTGAATTTGATCGTAATGATATGGATGCTACAACGTTTACTAACGAAAATATTTATTTAGTCAAAGTTTCACCTGGCGGTGGCGAAGAGACGGTTGATGATGTAGAACTATCCCCTGCAAGCGGCTTATCTGGCTCTGTAAGTTTGTCTGGATTTACATTAGAGGCAAATACTAAATATAGGGTTTATGTAACTCGCGATGTCATGGATAGCCGCGGGAATCGACTAGCTGGACAATTTAGTCAAGGTAGTGAACCCGGTCCCTTTACGAGCAGTTTTTATACTGGTGGAGGTTCAGATCAGCTTATAGCTAGGTACATGGGCACAAATTTGAATTTTTTTAGAAATGGTGCCGGACAAATTGTTAACGTCCCCACGGCTGAAAATGTTCGACTATCATTTGACAATCCTTTAATGGCCTCATCATTAACGGGCAATATTACAATTGAACCAAGCTTGGGCTGCGGTGAAGGTGGAGATTTATCTTTGTCGTATGATGCCAACTCTTTTGAAGCAATTGTAATCCCAAACTGTCTTTTTACCGCTTCAACTTCTTATACCTTAAGCTTTGAAGATTTAATGTCGGTTACGGGAACGGAGGTTAACGCTGGTAGTCTTGTTTTCACGACAGGACTAGCAGATG
Organism: Parcubacteria group bacterium GW2011_GWA2_40_23; assembly: GCA_000996245.1. Classification (GTDB taxonomy): domain Bacteria; phylum Patescibacteriota; class Patescibacteriia; order UBA11705; family JABHMO01; genus GWC2-39-14. The sequence goes on from LBYP01000002.1 coordinate 42,488, forward strand.
CCGCACAACCAACAATAAATTCTGTTATGGCCGACAATTATGGTTTGATAATTGAATTTAACGAGCCAATGGACACTACTCTTGCAGAAAACAAAGGAAACTATGCCTTAAAAGTGCGGAATGATGCTACAGACTGGGCAGAAGTTACAGCCACTCCACTTTCAAATGCTGTTGTCAGATATGAAAGTGATAATAAAACCGTGTTCATAGATATCTCATTGACTGCTGGGTCTGAATATCAAGTAACTGTCAGCAGCAATTTAACAGATTTATCTGACAATCCCCTTTTGACTGATGGCGGTGTTAATGTTCGTACCGGTTATGTTATGGACGCGTCAAAATTTGCGGGCGGTCAAGGAAACCAAGGCATGGGTGGTAGTACTTTCGACATGGGAAACATGGGAGAAATGCCAATTGCTGTACGACCTATGTCAAAATTAGTTGGAGTTACAACAAAATATTTTGTTGATTTACCGATAAGTCAACAAATTAATGCTGGTGGCAAAATTGAATTTTGGTTCCCACAGGGATTTATAACGAGTGCTGCGATTCGTGATGCGCAAAGTCCAGTAAATGGTGACTTTAATCAACCAGCACCAGGTAAACCAAGTTTTGCGAATACAGATCCTGCCGGCACAACCAGTAATGGTGTTGCCAATGATGGTATTGGCATAATCGGCGAGCGAACTATTGTAATTAAGTTGAGCGAGGGTACTATGCCACAGGATTTTTTGCGTATCGACCTTGATGGCATTGTCAATTCTTCTACTGTGAAAAAAGAAGATACGGCAGGTTGGCAGGTCAGCATAATGACATATAATTCTTCAGGTGTAATGTTAGAAGGGCTTACATCAATGCCATTTTATACGAGTGCTGGTGGTACAAATTCATTGACGGTTGACATTGATGGCGTTAGTGACGGTGACGATGGTTCTTTGGGAGTTTACCTATTCTCCCCCATGACCGGTCAAATTATGCAAACAGCGACAATTACGGGCGATGAGTCAGAAGGGGTGGCCGATGGTAGTGTCACTTTCAATAATTTAGATGATGGACAATATGAGTTCTTCACAGATAAAAATGCACAACTAGATGGCAATATGTACTATGGGAATTCATTTATGGATAGTATTTCGCTGTCAGGCGGTGAGGATGAAACAAGAGAAATTATCTTTTCTGATCCTGCAACGCAAGACAATTTATACGCATTAGAAGTTACATTAATTGGAGATTTTACAACCGATGGCGAAAATGACAATGTTGATATTTTTGCTGGTTCACCAAATGGATTTCGGGTTATCACGGCTTCACCGGGCAATACTGCTGGTTATCCTGTGACTCTATATTTACCTGATGGTGAATGGAATGTCGGTATGGGGCCGGCCATGTCTGCAACATCAACGATGGCTTCTCAAATAGATTGGATGCCACCACAAAATCAATTTGTTAAGGTTTGGAATAATGGATGGAATGCGAGCGTGCAAGAAGTAATATTGGATAGCAGTAATATAGAACAGTATTCAATCAGCGGATCAGTTGTTGATGAAAATGATGTTGGAATTGCTGATGTTGAAGTTTATGCCTATCAACCGCAAGCAAGTTTCGGAAAACAAAGTGTTAAAACGCAGTCAGATGGTTCTTTTGTCTTGAACGTAGGCTGGCCGGGTGTTTATACTCTTGGTACAAATAAAAATGGTTTTCCGGAGTCTTCACAGCAATCGATTGCGGTTAATGATGATGTCTCTGATGTTAGTTTTGTGTTGAAAAAACCAGCTTTTACAATTTCTGGCATGGTAAAAGATTATAATGGTAATGGCGTCCCTAACGCTCCTGTTTGGTCCTATCAAACAGCGGGTGGATTTGGCTGGTCTGGGACATCAACAGACGTAACAGGTTCATTTATTCTTTATGTTGATACGGGTACTTGGATGGTTGAATCAGACCCAAAAAGTGTCGGGTGGATGCAATACTCTGATGCAATTGAAATAACAGATGAATCTGTCAGTGGCATTACACTCCAACCAGATACTGATCTTGATTATGTAACCATAACAGGAAATGTAAGCATAGATGGTAATGCATATACGTACGGACCTATTCGGGCTGTAAAATACAATGCCAATGGGTCATTCGCTGGTCAGCAATATGGTGGTCAAACTGATAGTCAAGGAGATTATTCAATAACAGTACCAGAAGGAATTTATCGTGTAGATATTTGGGCTCCTGGTTATGGAGAGATTGAACGAACAGACTCTGATGATTATCCAAATAACCCTGCAAACGTAAATGCAACCAGTGGCAATGTTGACGGAGTTGATATTACTGTCGGTGCGGATGACTTAATTGATGTCAGCGTTAATTTTACAAATCTCGATAGCGGCGAATATGACGGTGTGTCAGCTTTTGTAACACTTAGTGCTGTTAACTTGGGGACAGGAATCCCTACCGGATACAAAAACAATATCATGATCAAAAACATTGCTGACCCAACTTTTGATAATATTGTTAAGGTCAAGGAAGGAAATTATTTTGCCTTTGTTCAAGTGCCAGGGTATGGTGAATTTATTCCGTTAGAGGGCCAACTAAATGCGGCCACAACACCAGGATACATTGATGTAGGCGCTGGAAGTACCGATAGTAATACACTCACTATTGATCTTCCGGATGTAGATAATTTAATTACAGTCACTGGCTCTGTAATTGATGCAGAAGAAAGTCCAGTAGAAAATGCTTGGGTGACAATCAATAACATGGAAAAAGGTTTTAATCGCGGAGTTAATACTGATAGTAGCGGTGAATTTTCGATTAATTTACCGGTTCTTCAATCAGGAAATTATAATATTGCTGTTGGTAAACCAGGTTATATGGCTGTGACGCCAGAAGCTGTTGATTTAACTGATGTAAATCTAAATGGTATTGCTGATGCATTATATGAATTTACACTTCAACAGCAAACAGCACTTATTACAGGTAATATATTTGCTGATAAAGATGGAGGCACAAATAATGTTCTTGATGTGGGAGAAGGTCTCGCTTATGGTTGGATCTTTGCTCAAGAAACAATTACAGGTCTAGTAAGTAATACACCTGTTGATGGCAAAGGATATTATCAACTTGGAGTTGTTAATGGTACCTGGGAAGTTTTTGGTAATGCGGATGGATATGAACAAACACAGTATAAATCGGGCGGAGTACCTGCAACGATTGTTGTCAACAATGGAAACCAAACCAACAAAAATATTGAACTTGGTTTGCGTGCAGATTGGAACAAAAAAACCAAAAAGAGCCCCATGACTTTGAATCAAGGTGGTACTATTGATGATTCAGCTTCAACCGGAACTGGTGTTAAATTGGTTGTTCCAGCGAATGCCATGGGGACATCAAGTTCTTCTGGGTCATTCAATATATCGAACACAACATCAGTTGGTTCATCTAATACGTCTAGACCCTTTGGTATGGAAGGAAAAGTTGTTAGTGCTGTTGATGCAGATGGTCAACCAATCACGACATTAAGCGATTACATTGACATTGAAATGGTTGTTTGGAAATCAGAAGTTGATGCTGAAATTGCAGCTGAAAGAATGACTGAAATGTCTGATCTTTTATCCGCTCAACTTGGGTATTATGACAATTCAACAGATAATTGGGTCGCATTAGAAACAACGCGTGTCGCCTACTATCAAGAAAATGAAGATGATGCAGAATGGAAAACTTACATTAGCGATGATGAAACATTAAATGATTATGAAGCTTTTATTACGGATGCTTTGATTGACGAAACCTTCACTGCTTATTTCGACTATAAGCTTGTTTTCACAGCCAAAACAAACCACTTAACGACTTTTGGGGTAACAACCGCGCTCGGTGTTGCCGGTGGCGAGGAATCAGCTAATGATGCACCAAGAAGCACTAGCGGCGCCGGTTCAGCTGTTATTCTTGTAACTGAAACAATTGTAGACAAAGCTATTACAGTTCCCCTTTCAACTTCATCATCAACAGTAGTTTTATCAAAGGCAGGGACTATGAATTTTACAAGCTCCGGTTTAGCTCATAGTTTAACGCTCAAAAATGTTGATGTGACTGGTCAGTCAGCAATTTTAGTAGTAGCGAGTACCCCCTTCGAAGTAACGGCTAAATTGAACAAGGCGGAATTAGTAGACATAAATAAAGATGGTGTTAATGACATGGAAGTCTTGTTAACAGCGATAAATTCAGCAAATGATGTGAAATTAACAGTGAAGTTATTAGTTGGGGCGAGTATAGTCCCTCCAGGAGCCGTTGTGACACCAACTCCTGTAGCTGAAACACCCGCAACCACAGCTGTTACCACAGAGTATATGCCTCGTAAAGCTGCTGTGATTAATCTTATGAGTGAACAGCAGGCCTTAACTGACTTCATTGCTTTGACAAAACTCGTACCAAACACGCAAGCCGACAACTGGGTAGTAGATTACCTTGCTTATGGTAATTCAACTCGTACCTTGGCAATGTCAGCTCGAGAAAGAAAGGGCATCTTGGAAGATTTTATCTCAATTTATGGCAACTTACCTAAGACTGAAAGTGATTGGAAGGCTCTAGCTGAAATAGCGGCCGGTAAAGTCACTCCTAAGCGTGTTATTGCTCAGGAAGTTAAAGCGATCAAGGAATTCTTTAAAATCTTTAAGAAGACTGTTAATTTTAAAGATAAAACCAACGAATCCTTTGTTCACAAATTGTCTTATAGAATGCGAGTTGATCAGCGGAATTTAGCTAAGGAGCAAACAGCTTTAACTAAATTTATAAAAGTGTATCAAAAGAAGCCTTGGGATGGATATGCTTGGTCGATTGTGAGAGCACTCGCCTATTCTGGGATATTAGACAAATAACGGATAAAAAAATATACGGGGGTAGGGAACAAAAATCTTTGTTCCCTACAAACACCCGTATATTTTTTTTGTAATTCTATTTAAGGCAAATAGTTTAAAGGATTAACCGGAATTCCATTCAACCTAACTTCAAAGTGCAAGTGTGGCCCAGTTGTCAGATTGCCGGCGCCTTGGGTTCCTGGCATACCGCCTGTATTCCCTATTATTTCTCCCTTGGCAACGAATTCATCATTTTGCACAAATATTTTACTGACGTGTCCATAAACCGTAGAAAGACCGTCGCTGTGAATCAAGGAAATGTAACTGTATCCCATACCTGCATTTCTAACGTTTAGCACATAGCCATCGGCTGGAGCCCTGATTGAAGTCCCTTGTTTAACCGCAATATCGATGGCTGGGTGTTCAAATAAATAACGAAACGGATAGCCGGGGTCATGGAATGTAGTGGTGATTCGGCGTGAGCTAAGAGGCCAATCAAAATCTGAAGAAGTTAATTGTTGAGGTTTAGATTTAAGTTTACTGCGCAATGCCTTTTCCATCTGCGCAATTTGCGCACTAACTGCATCCTGATCACGTTTTGCTTGCTTGTATAATTCATTGTACTTTTTTTCAGACTGTTTGGTTGTTACTAAAAGGTTATCTTTGTAACTTACCTCTCCTGTTATTTCTGTCTTTTTAAGCTCAAGATCATCTTTTAACTGAGCATATTCTTTTTGCTTAGCTTCGAGCTGGCTTTTTTTGTCAACTTGTTCCTTTTTTACTGTTTTTAAATCCCCAAGTGTTGTTTGTAGATTGACTTGAAGGTCGCGGGTGTATTCTATTTGATTGTAAAAGTCAGAAATTGTGTTGTTAAGTAAAAAAATATGGAGTTCATTCTTTTGATCATTCTCATGTATTTCTTGAAGCACTGCTGAAAGGTTCAGTTTTTGATTACTGATTCTGTCGTTAGTGTTAATTATTTGAAGTTCTAGCTTTCTTGATTCTAACTTGGCTGTGTTTATTTCTTGCTCCGTAGCCTTGATATCAAGATTAGTTTTGGCTATTTGATTGTCGAGAATTGAAAGTTGATTAGCAAGTGAAGCAGATTCTTGTTGTTTTTTCTTGATATTTTCTTGATAAATGGACATTTGCTTTTTGAGATCATTAGCTGCATTCTTTTTTTGCTCAATTTGCAGTGTTAAGTCATCAGTTGTTTCTGCTTGAGTTAAAAAAGGTAAAAATAAAAACACTAAGCTAAGTGTTAATAAAATTTTTGTTTTTGATTTCATTTGTTGTAAATGTTGAAAATGTTTATCCCGCATTTTAAGGGCTTGTCATGTAGTTAAAGAGTATACTTTATACTACATGGAACACTTTATAGTGCGGGATTCTAAATGTTCAAATTCTTCCATTACATTGTAACACAACTGAGCCTAGAACTTAAGATAAGAAGTCGAGGGCTTTTTGAATCCGAGCTAATGTTTTATCTTTCCCTAGCGCAGAAGCTAGTTCAAACGGTCCTGGTGATTTGTCTCGACCAGAAAGAGCATAGCGCAAAGGCCACAGAATTGAACCAGTATCAAGGTTGTTTTGTTGAATCAAGGCCTTGAGATCAACCTCTATTTTTTCTGAGTTGAATGATTCGTCTTTTAAATCTTGAAAATATTGTAAGAGAAGTTTTAAATTCACTTTTGTTTGTTCTTTGTCGGATTTCTTCCAGATCAAATTCTCTGCAGGATATCCAAGATTGTTACTAAGCATAAAGCCAATCGCCTCTGGTAAGTCACTTAACTTTTTAATGCGACTCTTTTCGAGGGCTAAAATGCGGTTCAATTCAGTTGGTTTAATGCTCTCCCCTGTTTCGTTAATAACAATTTTATTGTCAGAAAAAGTCAAAAGTTCAGCTTTTTCTAAATATGGTTTGGCCAGTTCTAGGAATTTTGCTTCTGAAGATTCGCGAATATAAATGCCATTAATCCAATCTAATTTATCGACGTCGAAAACAGCACCTGCTTTATGAACATTATCAAGTGAAAATTGATTAATAAGTTCATCGAAAGTATAAACTTCTTGTTCTGTGCCGGCGTTCCAGCCGAGTAAGGCAATAAAGTTCAAAAGAGCTTCTTTTAAATAACCAGATTCAACAAAATCAGAAACACTTGAATCTCCGTCGCGTTTGCTAAGCTTTTTGCGTTGTTTGTTTAATAATTGTGGTAAATGTGCGAATTGGGGCATTTGCCAACCAAAAGCTTCATACAATAAAACATGTTTGGGTGTGCTGGCAATCCATTCGTCTCCACGCATAACTTGAGTTATTTTCATCAAATGATCATCAACAATATTGGCAAAGTGATAAGTTGGGAAATTATCTGCTTTCATTAAAACATAGTCATCGAGGTTCTTGGTATTAAAAATAATTTCGCCACGAATTAAATCATCACAAATTACATCTTTATTTTCGGGCATGCGGAAACGAATAACATGCGGTGCCCCCTGTTTTAAAAGCGTTTGAACTTCATCTTTAGATAAATCTCGACATAAATTATCGTATTTGGGTGCCAGTTTATTTTTAACCTGATCTTCGCGTAAAGTTTCCAGTCTTTCTTTACTGCAAAAACAATAATAGGCTTTATTTTTGTCTAATAAATCTTGTATATGTTGTTGATAGATGTCTAGTCGCTGTGATTGCGTATAAGGTCCAAAATCACCTTTTTCCTTGACCTTGCCATCTTTTGTGAGGTATGGACCTTCATCACCCGAAATATTAGCCCATTCAAGGACTTTAAGTAAATTTTCTACTGCTCCTGGCACTTTTCTTGTTTGGTCTGTGTCTTCGATTCTAATTAAAAAATTACCTTTATAATGTTTAGCAAAAAGAAAGTTATAAAGAATGGTTCTTAGGTTGCCAATATGAACAAGTCCTGTTGGGCTTGGAGCAATACGAACGCGTACATTTTGAGTATTAAGTTTTTCCATAATTTATGTAAATTTCATCAACATTATAGTCTATTTTGAGCAACAAGTAAATGACAGTCAAGGTCAACGAATATATTGGCTAAATTTATTTAAAATATTGACATATCGTTTGAAGGGGTTGACAAAATTGTAATTATTTGCTATTATTACCTGTTATTCAAGTGTTTACCTTAGCTTTTTGAGGCTGAGTTAATTTCCGCCTTTTAAAGGTGTAGTGAACACCACAAGTGATCTGTTCCCCAACCATCCGTGAGGAGGTGCCTGATGCTGTACCAGAAACTGCTCGATGCGAAGATCGGAGTCGGTCCGGCCACCATCACCAAGCTCGACGAGGCGGGTCTCAAGACCGCCGAGGCCATCCTGGCCGCCGGGCTCGACGGGCTGCGCGCCATCAAGGTCTTCCCGCCGATCGCGGGCAAGATCCTCGAGGTCGCGCTCGCCAACCCGACGCCCGCCACCGAGATCGAGGCCGCGTCGGCCCCGATCATCCTCCACCCCGACGACGCGGCCAAGGTGGCCGAGGTCGCCCCCACCACCACGAAAAACGAGACCCCCGCGGTCCTGGTCAAGCGGCAGACGGTGTTCGCCGCCAAGCTCGAGGAGGCCGCCAAGGCCAACGGTACGACGGTGGAGGAGCTCCGCGCCGCCGCCAAGGCCAACGTGCCGGCCGAGAAGCCGGTCGTGGTGACCCACAAGACCCTGGCCAAGCCCGAGAACGAGCACGTGAACTTCATCGACGTCGGGATCGAAACCCCGACCGAGTTCACGAGCCCCGTGCGTCTGCGCGACTTCTTCGACAAGCTGCCCAAGGGGCAGGTGCCGGACAGCGCGCGCTACATCAAGAACCTCTTCCCCGTCTGCGCGATGTGTCGCGCCGCGGGCAGCACGAAGACCCTCCAGATCGACCACGTGCACGTGCTCGTGGTCACCCGTCTCGACGGCAGCGTCAACAGCGGTTTGTTCTGCGACGACCACATCACGGTGGCGTACGGACAGGCCAAGGACCTGGTCAAGGACGGGAAGCTGAAGGAGGTCAAGATCATCTGGCTGCGCGAGGCGTGGGCCAACCTGACCCGCGCGTACAGGGCGCAGGTCGACGAGGCGCGCGAAGAGCGCTACCGCAAGGAGCGCGCCGACCGCCGCACGGCCGCCCTCCGGGCCGTGATGGAGGATCTCGGCTCGGTGACCAGCGAGCACTGGATGACCGACGAGCAGCTCGGCAGCTACGTGTCGCCCATGGACGTCCCGGTCTTCACGTGCGGACTCGAGGCGAAGCAGGCCCGTGAGCTGCACCTCCTGCCCAACGACAAGGAGAAGGGTACGTTCAAGGGGCGCTGGGGGCGGTTCTACGACGAGTACGGCATCCGGCTCGTCATGCGGCCCCCGCAGGACCTGACCCAGCACAACACGCTCGTCCAGCACTTGCGGGACGACGCCAAGGCCGCCCAGGCCACGCCGTTCTTCCCCGTCGTCCTGGTCCGCCGTTACTTCGGTGACGACCTGGGCTGGCGCTACCTGGCGATCCACGAACTGGTCATCGAGGAGTTCGTGGCGACCTACGAGCAGGCGCACAACTTCAAGGTGCGCACCGGGGCCATGGCCTACGAGTGGCTGACCCGTCGCTGGGAGGTCCAGCGCGAAGAAGCCGCCAAGGCCGCGGCGCAGGCGTTCGCCAAGAGCGACGAAGGCAAGGCGCTGAACGCCTTCCTCAACGCCGCCCCGGACGACGAGGCCGCCGCCGACAGCGCCCTGTTGGCCGGCAGCGCCCACAAGAAGTAACGTTCAACAACGTTCGTAGCCGCCTCCCGAGGACTCATTTCTCGGGGGGCGCTTTTTTTTGACAAATATACACCTGAACTCTATGATTGTACTAAGTGGTACTGTTCTAAGGAGCGTGGCATGAATGCGAAACATCTTCCTCCGCCCACTCCCACGACGCTCTCCGAAGCGTTTTGGCCCCTGTTCATGACGAACAAAGTGATGGTGCGTTTTGTCGGTGCGTATATCTGCTTCGGCGTGGCAGATGACAGCAACCGACTACTCGTAGTGTATGCACACGACACTGCCAGCCGATTGCATCTTCCTACACAGGAAGCAATTGCTCGAGCGTTCCCTCTGCGGAATGCCAAACAACAAGAATACACCGGACCACATGATCTGCCAGTGTCGTACAGTGACATTCAACGAGTTCGCAACGTGATGCGTTATGAGTTTCTTCAGGAAAACCGGCGCGTCTTACTGCTTGTTTCGACTCCTGAGGAGTCGGTAGTTGAAAACCAGGAACAACTCATGTTCATCCAATGGAGTAGACCGAACCCACTTCAAATTGCTCGCATCGTCGAAACTATTGGTGCGGATCGTGTCCACGTCGTACGAAAAAATGCGCTGGAAACGCGCCTCCTGGTGGAGTTGAAACCCAATGAACGATTGAAGTTCTCTGTGACCGGTTGCCACTTCAGCAGCCCCTTTGCAACTGCGGCTCTGTTGCCGGTGCAGTGCGACACCTGCACTGCTTGAAAATAAGCCAGCCTTGATCCTCGAATCTTGGCTGGCTTTCTTTTTACAAAATAAATCTAAATTTCATCAATAAATTTTTTGGTAAATTCTTGTCGAACCGGATGTAATAGTTTTAATAGTTCATCTTTTTTGACCCACTTGATGGCAGCGACTTCCCTATTTGGTCGGAATTGATTTGAGTCGATAGCCCCGCTATATTCTACTAAAAATGCAATTTGCTTTTGTCCTTTGTACCCATGAAGTAATTGATAATGTTTTGGTGAGATATAGGCATGTTCTGCCTTAATTCTTTTAACTACTTTCATCTTATCTAATTCGAATCCGAGCTCTTCATTAATTTCACGCAGGATTGCAATCTCAATATTCTCGTTTTTATCAACGCCGCCTTGTGGAAATTGCCAGTGATTGGGAAGATGAGCATTTTCTTGAATTAAATATAGACCGTCTTTGTTTTTTATAACGCCGAGAACATTGGCACGATATTCTGTTTTAATTCTTTTAGCCCATTTATGACATTCTAAAAGAAAATCTGCGGTGGCATGTTTAATGCGCATCAACCTTTTTGGTTCTTGATAAAGTCTAAAGAGCCATTCCATTCCCAGTTCTTGCATTAACTTTGGCGCGCGCTTTATCTTGCCTGATAAAAAATCAAAAGATCCCCCGACACCCAATGCTATTCTGACTGATGATCCATACCCCTTATCCCCTATCCCTTTTCCCAAATTGTTTTCAATCCACTCCTCTTGTTCTGGCGCACCCAAACAGACAAACAATACTTGAGTTTGATGCTTTTTGATTTTGTCCAAAAGAACTTTATCAGCGATTGGAGTTTTAGCGGATAAAGCACATCCAAGTTTAACTTGAGGATATGAATTATCGAAAAACTTTTTTAGGTCCTCAAGCGTTGTTAGCGAATCGTTTCGTAGAAGTACAAAAACACGAGCCGAGTTGTTTTGGCCTAATAGTTCGCGCGTGAAGTCAGCGCCTGTGACTCGGTTTTTTAAATCTGTTCCAAGTATTTTGGCACCGAGTTTGAGCCCAAAGCCATCTGGCAAATTTAAGTCTGCCGAGTTCAATGTGTCTTTGTATTCTTCCGAGCTTGCAGCTTTTAAGCAGATTTCTGGGTTGGGCGTATAAACGCTATGGGGAGCATCCGAGGCCATGAACTCCCTGGTTTTTTCAAGAAAATATTCCAAAGGCTGGTCGTCTATTTTAACGCCAAGAATTATCGCTTTGTTTTGTAGGTCTTTGGGGACGTTCATAATGTTTTGATACTTGTGGGTAAACAAGAACAATATAGCAGATTTTTGCTTAAATTTAAATAACACCACTAGATTTGACAAATTATGGCTATCCCCTATAATTAATTAGCAGTCCTAATGTTAGACTGCTAATTAACAAAAAATATGGATATTAGAAAATTTACCACAAATTCACAACAGGCCATGCAAGAAGCACAGGCTCTGGCTTTTGAATATAATCACCCGCAAATCGATACCTTGCACTTACTCTATGCCCTACTCCAACAAGACGAGAGTATTGTTTTAACGGTCTTAAAAAAGATGGAAGCACCTGTTGAAAACATTATTCGAGATGTTGAAACAGCCTTGCGTCGCATGCCCAAGGGCGCAGTTAACAAACAGCCACAATCTGGTCAGGTTTTTATAACTGCTTACATGAATCATGCGTTGGTTTATTCAGAAAAAGAAGCTTTAAAGTTGGGGGATGAGTTTGTCAGTACAGAACATCTTTTATTGGCTTTGCTGAAAGTTGATTCTGCTGCCAGCGAGATACTGAAACTTTACAATATTAATTACGATTTAGTTTCCAAAATTTTATTAGATGTACGCGGTGGTCAAAAAGTTGACTCAGCTGAACCAGAAAATAAAGTTAATATCTTGAGCAAACATACGGTTAATTTAACTGAAGAAGCCCGACAAGAAAAATTAGATCCAGTTATTGGTCGTAACGAAGAAATCCGTCGTGTACTTCAAGTCCTTTCTCGACGCACCAAAAATAATCCAGTATTAATTGGCGAACCCGGCGTTGGTAAAACTGCTATTGCTGAAGGTTTGGCTCAACGAATTGTCTCGGGTGATGTTCCAGAAAATTTAAAAGACCGAGAAGTCTTATCTTTGGATATTGGTTCATTGGTTGCTGGTTCAAAATTCCGCGGTGAATTTGAGGAACGCATGAAAGCTATTTTAACTGAAATTAAAAAGAATAAAGATCGTTATATTATTTTTATTGATGAGTTACATACCATAGTCGGTGCTGGTTCAATTGAAGGCACACTCGATGCATCGAATATGTTAAAACCGGCCTTAGCGCGTGGCGATTTACATTGTGTTGGCGCTACTACTTTGAAAGAATATCAAAAGCATATTGAAAAAGATGCTGCTTTGGAACGTCGCTTCCAGCCAGTCTTTGTTAGCGAACCATCAGTTGATGATACGATCGCTATTCTACGTGGTATTAAAGAAAAATATGAAGTTCATCATGGTGTTCGTATTACTGACGATGCTTTAATTGCAGCGGCTAAACTTTCTCAAAAATATATTACTGATCGTTTCCTTCCAGATAAGGCAATTGATTTGGTTGATGAAGCCACCTCAGCTTTACGGATTGAATTAAATAGCATGCCTGTTGAATTAGATTTAATGAAGCGCGACATTATGCGTTTAGAAATTGAAAAGCAAGCTATTTCCAAAGAAAAAACTGTGACGACCATTAAACGTCTCAGGGAAATCAATAAAAATCTGGCTGAACTTAAAGAAAAAGCACACCAATTAGAATTGCATTGGAAGAAAGAACGTGAACTCATTAACGATATTCAAGAAGCCAAAAAAGAAATAGACAAAATGCGACAAGAAGCAGAAATTTTTGAACGCAAAGCTGAATATGAACGTGTCGCTGAAATCCGTTATGGCCGCATTCCCGAAAGAGAAAAAGCGATCAAGAGTTTGCAAATGCGTATGAAAAAATTGCAGTCAGGCCCTGGTGGTAGAAAAATGTTGAAAGAAAAAGTTACTGAGGAAGATATCGCAGTTGTAGTTTCAAAATGGACGGGAATTCCAGTTTCCAAAATGCTGCAAAGTGAAATTGAAAAACTGGCTCATGCAGAAGAAGAATTAAGTAAGCGTGTTATTGGTCAAAAAAGAGCCATACAAGCCGTGTCAAATGCATTACGTCGTTCACGCGCCGGTTTATCTGAAGAAAATCAACCAATTGGAACTTTTATGTTCCTTGGTCCAACTGGTGTTGGGAAAACAGAACTGGCGAAAGCGTTGGCAGAATTCATGTTTAATAGTGAAGAAGCCATTGTGCGTGTAGATATGTCGGAGCTGATGGAAAAACATGCTGTTTCAAAATTGATTGGTTCGCCCCCAGGATATATTGGTTACGAAGAAGGCGGACAACTTACAGAAAAAGTTAGACGACGCCCCTACTCTGTTGTTTTGTTTGATGAAATTGAAAAAGCCCATCCCGATATATTTAATGTTTTATTACAACTTTTAGACGACGGTCGTTTGACTGATGCCAAAGGGCGTATAGTCAATTTCAAAAATACTGTTATTATCATGACTTCAAATATCGGTAGTGATATGATTTTGCAAGCTTTGAATAAACGAGGCGATCTTGGTTTTCAAGGCAATGAAATCAATCAACATGATGATATTGAGTCAAAGGTAAAAGATCGTCTTAAAGAGTTCTTTAATCCAGAATTTTTGAATCGTGTAAATGAAATAATCGTTTTTGAAGCTTTACAAAAAGAAGATATAAGACAAATAGTCGATTTACAACTAAATTTAGTCGCAAAACGACTTGCAGATCATAATGATATTAAACTCACCTTTACCAAAGCCATTAAAGAGTTACTGGTAGAAAAAGGATTTGATCCTCAATTTGGCGCCCGGCCGCTAAAAAGACTGATACAAAATAAAATCTTGGATGAATTAGCCTTAAATATCATAGAGGGCAAGATCAAAAATAAAGTAACCATTGACTACAGTAATGAAAAGCAAAAAGTGATGATTAAGTGCTAATATAGCGCAGCTCTGCTTACCGCAGGGCTGTTTACTTTGAGGCAGAATTTCTGTATAATTTAGCATATGACAAAAACCAAAATTTTATTTAATTTAATAGTAATTTGTGCTCTTTTGGTGCCTTTTATTCCCGCTGAAGCTGCCAGTTTTGACCCTGGTAATATCATTTCTGACGTGAACATGACGAATTATGGGACCATGACGCAACAGGATATCCAAAATTTTTTAAATAAAAAAAGCGGCACTCTAAAGGCCTTGATATCTCCAGATGTAAATGGCATTCCTAAGTTAGCCAGCGAAATTATTTATCAAGCAGCTATACAGAACCGGATCAATCCGATGTATTTGTTGGTCATGCTTCAGAAAGAAATGAGTTTAATTGAAGATTCTACTCCTAAAGCGTCTCAATACGATTGGGCAATGGGCTATGGTGTTTGTGATAATTGCAGCGTCGAAGATCCGAAAGTACTAGCGTTAAAAGGTTTTGGTGTGCAAGTTGATCGTGCGGCTGGTGTTCAAAGATGGTTTTACGATAATGCGCAGAATGGTTGGGTAAAACGAGCTGGTAAATCCTATACGATTGATAATCAGGAAGTGTTTATGCAAAATCAGGCGACAGCTAATTTGTATAATTATACGCCGCATATCAGAGGGAATAATAATTTTTGGAAAATTTGGAACAATTGGTTTTCACAAAAATATCCTGATGGAACCTTACTTCAAAAAGCCAATGATCCTGGTGTCTGGTTAATTCAAAACAGTATGCGTCGCGCATTCCAATCTAAATCAGCCTTACTCTCACGCTTCGATTTAAAGAATATTATTATTGTTAGTGCTGATGAGTTAGATAAATATGAAATTGGTTCTGCCATTAAATATCCCAACTATTCATTGCTAACAACACCTGACGGAGCTGTATACATGATTGTTAATGACAAACTGAGAAAATTTGAATCAAAAGAAGTTATACGAACTTTAGGTTATAATCCAGAAGAGTTTGAAGATATCACTTTTGATGAATTGGCTACTTACGAACTTGGTGATTTAATAACTATTACAAGTTCATATCCAGCAGGAGCCTTGTTACAAGATAAAAAATCAGGTGGCGTGTATTTTGTAATGGATGGATATAAATATCCAATTATCGCCAGGGAAATCATGCAAATTAATTTTCCCAAGATGAAAATAACAGCAATTTCAACAGAAGAATTAGATAAATTCCCACGTATGGATTCGGTGAAAATTAAGGACGGTACTCTAGTAAAATCAAAAGAGTATTCATCGGTTTATGTAATTGCCAATGGACAAAAAATGCCAATTTCCGCAGGTACTGTTTTCGAAGGTTTAGGCTATAAATGGGCCAATATCAAAGTGGTTCCTGAAGTTGCTTTAAGCAATTTACCACAAGGCAATTATTTGGATCTTGATTATAAAAAATAGTATGATTGTTTTTGCAGGCATAACCCCCCACTCACCTATCTTGATACCAACGATAGGCAAAGAGAATCAAGCAAAACTTAAAAAAACCTTGAAGGCTTTTGATATTTTAGAAGAAGAACTTTATAAGGCGGCACCAGATACAATCATTGTTATTTCTCCGCACGGTGAGATTAATAATAATAATTTTATTGTAAACACACAAAGTGATTATAAAGCAAAGTTGCATGAATTTGGTGATTTTGGAACAGAATTACAATTTAAGTCTGATTTAATATTTATCAATCAACTGAAAAGTCAGAATGAAATGACTTTGCCTATTCAGTTGACATATAGCGATAACATAGATCATGGTTTCTCTGTCCCTTTATATTTTTTAACGAGAAAGCATAAAAATTATCGGGTTGTCCCCATTAATTATTCTATGTTGAATTACGAAATGCATCTTAAATTAGGCGAAGCTATAAAAGAAGCTTGTTTTTCTCTTGATAAACGTTTTGCCATTATTGCTTCCGGCGATTTATCGCATCGTCTATCGTATCATGCGCCGGCTGGATTCTCTCCCCAAGCAAAAGAGTTTGATAAAAAAATGATTCAGCTTTTAAAAAAGAAAAATGTTGAGAATATTTTGAATCTAGACCCAGATTTAATTGAAAATGCAGCTGAATGTGGTTTGCGTTCATTTCTTGTTTTGTTGGGTGCTATCAAAAAAATGGATTATGACTTTCAGGTTTTGAGTTATGAAGCACCTTTTGGCGTTGGTTATCTTGTGGGCGAAGCCAAATTTAAATAAACTTATGATGACTATAGGACAATTTATTCCACTCACAAAACTACCAAGAAATCTTGGTTGTTTTGATTATCAAATAAAACCAGAATTAATATCTCAAATAAAAGTTGGTCAAGTAATTAAGATCCCATTCGGCAAAAGAGAGGTTTGGGGTTGTTTCGTAGGTTTAATTGAGAAAAGTACTTTTGAAAACATAAAAGCTATCGATAAAATCGAGACGCTAACAGAACTTGATAGCTTTCAATTAGAGTTTTTGAAATGGTTCTCAAAATATTATTATTATTCTTTAGGGTCAACCTTCAAGCTTATGCAACCCGAGCGCCCCTTAAAGAAACAAGGTCTTCGCGAAAGCCATGATGCAAATGATTACATTGCTATTGAGTTTAAACCCGAGACACAAATAAAGAAAATAGCACAAACAATTTTAAACAATAAAGAAGAAAAGTATTGGCTGGCTGATTTTGACAAAAATGTTAAATGGTCTTTATATCTAGAGTTAGTCAAAAACTCCCAGCTTCACTCACTGAGTTCGGATGCTGGGCAAGCAAAGAAACAAATCTTCATTTTATTTCCAGAAGTTTCTCTTGCACAAAGCTTTTATCAATCGCTCCCACGTGATATTCAAAATGAATCACGCTTAGCAATTGGCGACAACATGAAAACCAAGAACAAGGCTTATCAAATTTGGTCCGATATAAAAGATAATAAATGTAAGTTGATTGTTGGGACTCGCTCAACCTGTTTTTATTTGACGCAAAACATTGGAACAATTGTTGTTGATAGCGCCGAGTCTGGCGATTACAAACAATGGGATCAATCGCCATATTATGATTCTATTGAAATTTTAAGAAAGGCTCAATCTTTTTTAAAAAATAAGTTAATTTTGACAACAACAAAACCACGAATCGAAGACACTTTTGTTTTTAAACAAGAAAATTATCAATACATTGCTTTGGGCGACAAACAAAAACAAAACATTATCGTTGTCGACATGAAAAAGGAACAAAAACGAAAATTCTTTTTTCTTTCTTATCAAGCTGAAGCAGCTCTTGATGATTGTATCGAAAACAATAAACAGGCTTTAATAATTATCAATAAGATGGGTTTATTCAGTAAATTAGTTTGTTCCGATTGCGGTTACGAGGCGCATTGTGAAAAATGTGAATTACCTATGATGGTTAATGAGCAAGGTGAATTAGAATGCCGTCATTGTAAACTAACAATAAAAGCTCCTACGGCTTGTCCTAAATGTGGTAACATTAAATTACAAGGACGTGGTGCTGGTTTAGCACAAATAAAAAAAGAATTGAGCCAGCAATATACTTGTTCCGAAAATTTAGCTGACAAAAAAGCACAGGTTTTACTAAGTACGGGGCAGTATATGAATCCGGGTGAATTAAAAGATATTGACGTTGTAATATTCGCTTACTTTGACAGTTTAATTTATTTGACTGATTTTAATTCTAATTTTAGACTTTACAACTTTGTTCAAAATATTATTGAAGGTTTGAACAAACCACAAAAGATTATTATTCAAACACATTTCCCAAATAATGAAGTTTTTAAGTTTATCAATAATAATTATTCATTTTTATATAACAATGAAATTTCAGCTCGTAAAGAACATTACTATCCCCCATTTTGCACTTTGATTAAACTTTTTTTCCAACATCATGACAAAAAGATTTGTTCTGCAGAAGCAGCACGATTATACGCAGAGCTGTTGGTGCGAGTTAAAAACATTGGTGGTTCTATTTCTGAACCATACCTTTATTACTTGAATAAAATACGTAAACGATATCGTTATATCTTGACGATTAAACTTCCGCCTTGTGACTTAAATAAAGAAAATGAGTTATTGTCAACTGTGCCAGATTTCTGGAGCATTGACAAGAATCCTAAAGACTTGTTATAATTCTCTTAATTTAAATAAATATGATATACAAAATTTTAACACATCCGAATAAAGAATTGCGTAAAAAATCACAAAAAGTATTGGTGGCTGAAATTTGCACTCCAGAAAAGCAGAAGTTTTTGATTAACATGTCAAAAACAATGATTACGAAGGATGGTATTGGTTTGGCAGCACCACAAATAGGTGTTTTAAAAAGAATTATTACAATTGCGTATAAAGATAAAGTGCTAGTCCTAATCAATCCAATATTAACAAAAAAATCATGGCTCAAAGAAGTTGAAGAAGAAGGCTGTTTAAGTGTCCCTGGGGTTTATGGATTAGTTAAAAGACATCATAAATTATTTGTAACTGCTTATAACGAACAGGGCAAAAAAGTTGAGTTTGAAGCCAAGGGTTTACTGGCACGTATCATTCAGCATGAAGTTGATCATTTGGATGGGGTTTTATTTATTGATAAAGTTATAAAAATTACTCAAGGAGTAATGCCAGAAACACAATGAATAAAAAAGACATAAAAATAATATTTATTGGTTCAGCCAATTTTTCAGTTCCGATTTTAGAAATGTTAATCAAAAATTATACAGTTCAACTTATTGTCACTGAAGAAGATAAGGCCGCTGGACGCGGTAAAAAAATTACTGCACCACCGCCTAAGTCAATTGCCCAAGCAAGCAATATTTCCTGCGTGCAACCTCAAAGAGTAAAAGGAAATGTGGAGCTATTCGAACAAATAAAAAAATTAGCACCAACGGTTTTGATTGTCGCAGCTTATGGCAAAATTTTACCTAATAAAATCTTAGAGATGACTGAATTTGGTTGTTTAAATGTGCATCCTTCACTACTCCCAAAATATCGCGGTCCCTCACCTATTCAAACAGTTTTACTGAACGGAGAAAGTCAGACTGGAGTCTCGATCATGCTTTTAAATAGTGCCATGGATGAGGGTGATATTTTAAAACAGGATGAAGTCGCTATTGAATCAAACGAAACTTATGAAGAACTAGAATCTAAACTAGCATTAAAGAGTACTAAGATGCTTGACGAGGTCTTGCCTCAATATATTAACGAAAAGATAGAATTAACCAAACAAAATGATAGCGAAGCAACCTATTGTTATAAAATTGATAAACTTGATGGTTGCATAGATTTCACCAATTCAGCCGAAACAATCTATAACCAATATCGAGCTTATCATTATTGGCCCGGGATTTATTGTTTTTATGGGAAACTAAAACTCGATTTGATCGAAGTCAAGAATGAACCTATTGAAGACATTGATAATTACAAAGTTGGTAAAGTTTTCAAAAAAAATAAAGCCGTCTATGTGAAGTGTCAAAATTCTGCCTTACAGTTAGTAAAAGTTAGATTAGAATCGAAAAAAGAAACGCTTGTACTTGATTTTTTGAATGGACATCAAGATTTTATTGGAACTGTTTTAGAGTAATTAAGACATTCGATAGTAGCCATCACTAAAATTATATAGCCGATTCCTAACGGATGATTTAAGTAAGGGCTAAAGACATGCGTGGCGACAAGTGCTACTAATCCCAAAAACAAGCCGATGAGAAGTGCATTGTTAGAATGTACTTCTTTATTTTTCAGTTGAATAAATAAATTACGTACAATTTGATAAATAAATGCTAAATATATTAAAAGACCAATAACACCGATCTTCAGTATTATATCCAAGTAGCCCCACTCAAACGCGTATGTCGTGTATACTCCAGTCGGATTTTTAATACTTGTGATGCGTGGATCGCGACTTTCATAAGTAATTGTAGTTCCCCATCCAGAACCTAAGATCGGATGTTTTGTGATGGCCTTAAAAAGATGTGGTAATTGATTCCAACGACTGGCGCCGGCTTGATCCTGTATATCAAAACGAGAGTTTAAAGCTGAACTTGGATTTATTACTGTTTGTTGTGGTACAGGGAAAAACAGCGCGATCGCTAAAACAATAAACGACAATAAAGCTAGGATTAATGCTTTTCCGGCTAGGCCTAAAATATTTGTAAATTTGTAACGATAATAAAATATTGCAAAACCTAATATTACTATTCCGGCGGCAAGTAGCCCGACCCAGAAGCTTCTAGACAAGGAAAGTAATACTGTTACGACACTTAAAGCGACTATGGCAGCACAATACCACCAATCTTTTGTATTTGTTTTAGTTTTTTTTATCAAAAGAATATCGACAAGTAAAATCACTGCCCCAATCATAGTAAAGAGTTGGGCTTGAGAAAAAATGCGGAATAATCCCCCACTGACCAAAGTGAATTCACCCCAACGAGTGTCGCGACCCCAGTCGTATAAATAATTCTGGAGATTACTGAACTTGTGGGAAAAAGCGTAGAGAAAAAATAACGATTTTAATGAAACTGCCGTGACGCTAGCAAGTAAAATCGGCCATACTGGTGCAAGATACTTTTTTTCACGTAGGATATAAATCAGCGGAAGTAAATAAAGGAAATATAACCAAGCATTAAAATCATTAAAAATGTTTCCTAATGTGTTTCCCTTAATTAAGGCCATGAGTAAGCCCCAAAGACAAACTAGTCCTAATAATAAAAGGGATTTATTTTTAAAAATTACACTCAAAAATTGTTTTAATGTTTTCTGGCGGATAGTATGATAGAAAAAAGATAGCAAAACAATAACAAAAATAGCCATGCGAATCGAAATGGTTTGTCCGTTGATGACAAGATCAAAGTAATGACCTTGCGAACCAATAAATAGTTCAATTAAGGCAGTATAAACTCCATATTGTAATCGATAAATACTTATACAGGCAATAAAGAAACACAAAACAACAAAGACAAGGTTATTTATCGATAGAAAAGGATTTATCCAATGAGTGAAAAAGGAAAGTAACTCAATAAAAAAAATCAGCAGTAACGTAGTTTTAAACGCTCTGCCAAACCAAGTGAAGTTTAAAATGTGTGTATTGTCAGTCATCCGTTTTTCGGTAGAGTTTATAAATTAAACTTTCAGAATTATTAGAGACATAACAATGCGTATCGAAAAATTGTCGTAAATAAGATGGTGCACAGTTAGGGCAGTTTTCGAATTGCTTAATAGTTAAATCGATTAAGAGGTCGTTAATTTTTATCCAACAATGTTTTATTGGCGTTTCGCCAAATTCACCTGATTCAACATTACAATCACATCGATTTGAGCGTAAATAGTTAGCCAACTCGTTGTGATGGTAATCTGCTAAGCCGCTGATATTCAAAACGTGCACAGGTTGACCATCAATAATTGTTTTACGTGTTTTTTCGTGTATATACTCTTCAATTCTTTGTATAATATCATTGATGTTGATTTCTGGTTTTTGCAAATCAATAAAAGGTTGAAATGAAAATGATTTTTCGATAATTAACATATTGTTAAACCCGTGATTGAGGTCGAGCTTTTATTTTTAAAAATTGAACTAATAATGTTAAAGCCCAGCTAATTGGTTGCAAAGCGTAGAGTATCCAATATTCATAAGCCTTATGATGTTTCTTGAAATAACGTAACATACCCTGGTTAAAACGTTTTTGTTTTTTAAGACCAAAAGTTTGGGCAAAACTCTTGCCTTCATAATGAGTCACTTCAGCGAGTGGCGTAAAGTAAATTTTATATCCCTTAGCTAATATGTTTTGGCATAGTTCAACATCTTCCCACCAGAGCCAATAACTTTCGTCCCAGCCACCAATTTTATCCATAATTGATTTTCTGGTAAATATACAAGCACCCATAGCTTGTTCTACTTCCCTTTCAGATAAATAGTTAAAATCTTTCATTAAATAATTCTTAATGCAAGGAAGCCAATTTAAAAAGTGATGTAGTTTTAGTAAAATTAATATTTGGCTGCAGAGATCAGGCAACTTTTTAACACTAGGCTGAATAGTCTTGTCAGCATAGATTAAACGACAAGTAACTATACCCGCATTTATTTTGGATTTAAAATAATCCTGTAGTTTTAAGACAACATTTTCTTTAATTTCCATATCAGGATTCATGAAAAAGATGTATTCACCTTTTGCAACCGTTAAACCTTGGTTATTTGCTTTCGCAAAACCAGCGTTAAAATCGTTAGCTATTATAACTAAGCGTTTTTCATTTATTTCTGATCTGAAAATTTGTTGTAAATGTTCGACAGAACCATCTGAAGATTTATTGTCTATAAGAATGACTTCAAAACGAATATTTCTGGTGTATTTAAAAAGAGATTGAATCATTTTAGTAACAATCTCTTTTACGTTCCAGTTAACAATTATAATTGAAACATCAACTTGGTCACGAAGTTCAGAGTTCATGGCTTGAAGTTGTGTAACGAATTTATAGGTTTGATCTAAAAGCGTTTTCATGAGTGAAAAATTTTACTGTAAATAATCTTAGTCATCATGTCGGCGCGTTTTTCCCAGGTATGATCCTTAACTATTAATTGACGCTCTAGATGTTTTACATCCGAGTCTTCCTTGAGGGCACGGTCGATTAAATTCAAAAAGTCGTTTGAATCTTGAGCAATATAAATATCATTTTTAAACTTTTCTACTCCAGCACCGTTTGTTGTCACGACCGGCAACCCACAAGCCAAATAGTCATAAAGTTTCATGGGGTTCATGGAGTTAACAAAATGATTCAATTTGTGTGGAATAATGGCAACATCAAAACGTTTTAAGTAACTTGGAGCATCATCATAAGCGACGCGGCCAAGCCAATGGACATTCTGAAAATGCTTTAATGCTCGCTCGGCCGCATTCCTTACTGATGGCCAAACAGGACCGCATAAGACTAATTCTTTGTCTGGATTTTTTTGAGCTATTTTTGCTAGCAATTCAAAATCAATGCGTTCTTCGATTGTGCCTAAATAACCAATAACTGGTTTAGTGATTTCCGAAATATCGTTTGTTTTATCAACTAAGTCTGGATTATTGAAATGATCATAATCAACTCCATTCGGTACCCAATAAACATCTTCGGTTCTATCAAATTCTTTAAACATGTCCTTCATGTGTTCGGATACAGTAAAAACAACCTGAGCTTTTTCGCTAATTGTTTTGTAGTTGTTGAGAATACGCTGCTTTGACATCAGTTTTGTATAACTTGGATGCTCGGACCAATCATCAACCGCATCAAATACAAAAAGATGCTCATTTAATTTTCCAATAAAATCTGTAAACAGCGGATTATAGGACCAAAAAACAACGTTTTTAAGATTAAGTATTTTTTCAATTCGTTTTAATTCGTTAGCAACAGTTTTGTGCGAGAAAAATGAATCAACCGTACTGTAAACATAAATCTTGTCGGTTTTCTGCCAACACGCACTCGTGAGGTCACCGTAAATCATTTCTGAACTTTTTTTCTCAAAAAGTATATTTTTAATAAAATGACCAATCGTTTTTTTAAATCCGATAGGCAAAAAATCTACAGCTACAATTTTTTCTATTTTATCTTCTTCGGCTAAGGCTTGGAGAATATTATAGTTACGATTGACTATGCCGTGATCCCAATCAAAATAAGATGACATGTTAAACATGACTAGATTTATTTTTTCGTGGTGTGCAAGCATATTAATTTAAAAATAATTTTGTATCAAGGGCAAAAATGCGATCGGAAAAATCTGCCGGAGAGCCTTGATTATCGAAGATAGCTTTATCAGCGACGTTAACCTTAGTAGATAGATCATCCAAATGATTTAGCGCAACTGCTTCGCGTGTTTGTGGTAAAACAGGGCTACCAAACTCTAAACGGCCATGATGACTGGCAATTAAATGTAGCACTTTTGTTTTTAATAAATCAGGAAAATCTTTTATACTCTCGATAGCTTTAGACACAGCAATTGTGCCTAACATTAAATGACCAATGAGCGCCCCATCAACAGTACGAAAAATTGTATGATTTACATCCAATTCATCGAGTTTGCCAATGTCATGTAATAAAACTCCAGTCTTTAAAAGATCTTTATCTATTCTTGTAAAACTGGCACATAAACATTCTGCTAATGCAAGCATCTCGGATACATGTTCTACAAAACCACCAACGTAAGCATGATGTATACGTTCTGCTGCCGGAGCTTTCTTGAACTTTTCGATAAATTTTTCATCTTTAAAAAAAGAATTTACGAGTTTCTTTAAATCATCATTCTCGATACTATCGACTTGTTTTAAAATTGTTTTGAAGAGCGCTTCTAAATCCTTCTCTGATCCGGGTAGAAAATCGGCTGTTTCTTGATTTTGAGCTTTTTGTAAAAATGAAATTATAAGTTGATTTTTTTCTTTAAATTCATTGACCTTGCCTCCAAGACTAATGATGTCACCAATCTCAAACTCATCACAATTGTTCAAATTATCTTCCCAAATTTTAGCTGTTATTTCACCGGTTCGATCAGCTAAAATAAGGTCAATAAAATCTTTATTTTGGCTGGTTTTCCCTTTTTTAATGTCTCGTACTACTGCTAAAAAATTGGCGACTTGGTCTCCGGCTTGTAAATCCTTGATGAATTTATCTTTCATATTTGATTGTTTTTTATGATTTGTGACCTCTTCTATAAATGAAAGTTGAGTCATAATGCTGTGATTTATACTAAAATAGCGTAAGAGTATAAAATTATTATAGCATTTTTTGAGAAATATAAAAGGCGCACTGATCTTGAGACCAGGCGCCAACGTTCTACGCAGCTGCAACGATTTTCTTGATTTTTCGACGCAGTTCAATCGCATCGAAAGGCTTGGTGACCACTTCGTCGGGTTGCTCGGCACAAGAGAAGTGTTCTGGCGGGGCGCTTGAAACCATGATGATGCGAGCATCAGGGCAAAGTCGTCGTGCGTAGACGATGAACTCGGCTCCCGTCATTCCAGGCATGTCGTGGTCTGTGACAATGACCCGGGCTGAGCGACCGCTAAGGCATTTTAAGGCCTCGAATGGTGAATGATGCGTTCGGTGTGGCAAAGTACCAGCAACAGCCTTGAATAGAGCTAGATTCTCTGGCAGATCATCAACGAAAAGCACCATAACATGACTCCCTATGTTGATAAGAGCTTCAATACTGTATACTAAAAAAAACTTCCTGTCAAGGATCGCTTTTGTGAATAAGTCGATTTATTTAAAAAAACAAGCATCTCCAAAACTAAAAAACTTATATTTTTGTTTGATAGCTTTTTGATATAGTTCAAGAGTAGTTTTTCGTCCAATAAGTGCGCTGACAAGCATTAAAAGTGATGATTTTGGTAAATGGAAATTAGAAATTAGTGCGTCAACAAATTTGAATTTGTAACCGGGATAAATAAATATGCTTGTATTTTGTTTAATTGCTTCGTTGCTTAATTGATTATTTGAAAATGCGGTTTCAAGAGTTCTAAGACTGGTTGTTCCGACTGCAATTATTCTCTTGCCTGCTTTTTTCGCCTTGATTAATTGATTAATTGTTTGTTTGTTTACTTCAATATATTCTGAATGAATTTGGTAGTCTTCAATCTTTTCAGTATTAACGGGATCGAACGTTCCAAGTCCTACATGCAAAGTGACAAATTCAATTTGACATCCGACTCTTTTGATTTGGGTCAGCAATTTTTTGGTAAAATGAAGTCCAGCGGTTGGTGCTGCGGCAGATCCTAGTTTTTTTGCATAAATAGTTTGATATTGTTTTTGAAGAACACTTTCAGTCGATTTTGAATGAATATAAGGAGGTAATGGCATTTGACCAATTTTAAGTAAAATGCTGTTAAATTTTTTACCCTTAAAATTGAACTCTACGAGCCACGTTTTCCCTTCATTTCTAGATATTACTTGAGCCTTTAAACCAGCCTTAAAAAGCAATTTTAGACCAACCTGGGGGTTCCGTAGTCCAAGTAAGACTTCCCATTTGTGGTCTTCGGTTTGATCTAGCAGCAAAACCTCTGCCCGACCACCACTTTCTTTGTTCCCCATTAAGCGGGCCGGCATAACTTTCGAATCATTAAAAACTAAAACGTCGTTTTTAGTTAAATATTTAGGTAGATCATAAAAATGTTTATGCTCAATCTTTTTTGTTTTGCGATCATAAATCAAAAGACGCGCACTGTCTCGTGGCGTCGCTGGTTTTTGAGCAATTAATTCTGATGGCAATTTGTAATCAAAAAGTTTTAAATTCATATTTATAAGTTACTCAACTGTTTCAGCAATTCATTAGTTTCAATGCGATCGTCATATTCCTTCCCCACATAACGATAAAGCTCTGTTCCGTTGTTGTCGAAAAGCATAATAGCAGGTTTAGAAACTTCTTTGCCTTTATAAACAGTTCTGAAATTGAAAGAATCGATAACTTTATAATCGTTGTCAGAGAGGACTGGATAATCAAGCTTTAAAAATTCTTTTAATAAGTTGGAATTCAATTTATTATCACAAGACAAGGCGATGATTTTAATGTTTAATTTATCGAACTCTGATATGCTTGATTGAATTTCTTTGAGTTGCTTTTTGCAATAGTTACACCAAGCGCCGCGGAAAAAAACAATTAACAATCTTTTTTGATTTAGATATTCAGGCAGATCAATGACAGAGTCGTCATTATTTTTTAGCTCAAAATTAAACATATTAGCAG
Source organism: Parcubacteria group bacterium GW2011_GWA2_40_23 (assembly GCA_000996245.1). Lineage (GTDB taxonomy): Bacteria > Patescibacteriota > Patescibacteriia > UBA11705 > JABHMO01 > GWC2-39-14. The sequence goes on from LBYP01000002.1 coordinate 69,579, forward strand.
CAATTGTCCCAATTAACGACGTCACTCAATTTTTTTAATTTTTCTTCATAATTCTTAACGCATTCTTCAGAACAAAAATGCACATCATGCTTATCGATGATATTTTCATTCAATTCTTTTTCGCAAACGATACATTTTTTCATATTTATCAGTTATAAGTAATAAGCAAGTTAAGCGAGATAAGCATAGTATAACTCATTCTTTGTGATAAAAAAAGAGCCCGTATAAACGGACTCTTTTGAAAAGTAGTAATTATCTTTTAGCGCCACTATAAGCGATTGCTCTGACAATATCCCAATTTGCAGCTGTGGTTGGATTGAAGCCATAAATAGCCTTAAATGAGCGGATACCTGCTCTTTCGCTGTTCAGATTACGAGCAGTTGGTCTAAGCCCATAGGCCATAACCGTTACGGCTGCGTTATCATTAGCGTTTGCCATAGAGGCATCTCGTTTGTAGATTTTCTTGAAAGCTACTTTTGCAGCCGCTTCAGAAGCTACGCTTGTTTGACTTGGCCAACGACCATTAGCAATCTTTATAACATCATTCCAATCATTAGTTGTTGCTGGAAGTTTGCCGTAAGCAGTTTTAAAGCTGTTTACAACGCCACCTCTTTCACCAGCACCCAACGTTGTTGTTGTAGATGTTCCGTATGTAACGAATTTAGTAATTATGCTTATTGTTGCTGTCGTTGTTCCTGATGGAACAATTTTATTTACGATTGCTGTTTGAAAGGCTGTTTCTTTTGCTGAATCAGGATTTGTGTATATTCCTGCAACAACGCCACCTGCTTCGCTTGTCATTTGTGTTAAAGCATCAGTTGGTGTAGTTGGAGGAACAACTGGAGGAGCTGTGGGAGGTACTGGAGATGTAACGGGTATTGTAGGTGGTAAAATTGCACCGCCACCTCCGCCGCCATAACCATAAGCATCATTTAGAACCAAGGCTACGCTTGGCAATAAAACCAAAGCTCCAATAGCTAAATACAATACTAGTTTAGTTTTCATGTTGTTTGTTTTCATGTAAATTATTAATATATAAATGATTTGCTTTTACAACTGATTGTATTTTAACATATTTCTATAAAAAGGTATATAGGTTTACAGTAATTGTGGATAAGTTTATTTGTGTTGACTTTTGTAAAGGATTATTTCATTGGAATTGAACACTTCTTTGCAACTTGTTTGCTTTTTGATGAAATTATTATATTTTTCCCAGTCAACTTCTTTTAAAATTACTATATAGTGAATATCATATAACTCAATTTGTTTGGAAAAATCATTTCGATATTCCTCTAATTGCAAGATAAGCTTGTTCAGGTAGATTGAAATTGAACGACTAGTTAAGGCATAAGTATTCTCGAGTTCCATATTGTCTCCACAGATGGTTTTTGTTTTATCAAAGTAGGCACAAGCCAAAGGGCCGACTATTTTGTTGCGAGTAAAATCATAAGACATATACAAGTGCCAGGGTAGAACAAGAATCTTGATTTCGGATTTGTCTGAGTCTAATATTTGTTTAACTTCTGCCCAGCTATCTGGATAATTTGAGACAAACATCTGCCCTCTCAATCCATTGAACATCAATGGATTATATAAAATAACTAAAAGTAGAGCCATAGCAATATAGTTTTCTTTATTTCTTTTGACTAATTTTTCTGACAAATAAATTAAACCAGTTGAGCATAATAAACAATAACCGAGAACAATTAACGCAGTAAATTTTTGCGGTTCACGAAATCCTTGGTAAAACGGAACATAATTATTCATCCACATAATAAAAGGTCTGAGAGTCTCCGATGTAATTCCGACAGACAAAATTGTTCCGATGAGAATAAGTAATCCCGAAAACACGGCCGATTCCCTCCTTTCTTTTTTAACAAAGCTACTGATAAAACCAAGGATAGACAAACTCATGAACGCTATTGACAGTATCCACCAAAATGAAATAAATTGCTTTGGTAAAATATATAGATTATGACGATCACCCCAAAAGCCATACATGGAAAGAACATTAAAAAAAACATTGGTTCCACCATTGTCGGTTTTAAATATTTCCATTTGGTTGTTGTCAAAGAGTTGCATTTTTTGAGAAGCCATATTATCTCCACTTGCAAAAATAAAAATCCAGAAACTATTGATGACAAAAAATAAAACAAATAAAGTTACGATAAATTTAAAAACGATTTTGAAGCGCGTATAATCTTTTTTGATTAGCAACGTTATCAGGTGGACGAGGATCGCAAGGACTACTATCAATGCTGAGATGAAAGCAAAATGTAATCCGACAAATCCAATTAAACAAAAAACAGCTAGGCACTTAAATAAATATTTCCAATTTGGTTCATCAAAAAGATTCCAGAGATATCTAAGTAGTAAGGGCAATAGCGCGTAGGCCAGACAAAGCCAGATTTGACCGTAAAGAAATTTTGAGTATAAATATGGAGTCAAAACGTAGAGTAGCCCGGCAAAATATTTTGGCCATTGATATTTTGTTCTAATTAATTTGTGTGCGAATAACCCAGCGAAAAAAAATGTGAAAAAAATAACAAACTTCTGCATCAGCCAACTTGGTATAACAAAGTTAATTAGCCACAGAAGTATTTGTATCGGATAAAAGTTAGAGATTTGATCTGGAAAAGTAAATTGCACCGGCCAGGCCATGTCCATGGCAAAGACGTAACCTTTGGCGAGTAAGGGCCACATTATTAGTAAAGCAAGAACGCCATATTCTAGGTAAATATAGCGCTTGTTCTTTTTTAAATACTTCATAATCTTTTCCATGAGGCTATAATCAAAAAAGCAAGAAAACAAGAAAGCAATTATTTTACTCCGAGATACAAATGTTTTAGTTTTGATTGGTATTTATCCATGTGTCAGACTTTTTGTTTTTTTGTTTTTTTGCTTTTTTGATTAAAGCTAAGCATTTGAAGCTATGGTTTTCTCTCCAATACTCAATAATCTGAAGCATGACTCCGAGAAACAACGAATAATATGCATAGACGGCCATCTCCTCGGCCATAAGTTCTTTGCGTTGCAGTAGATATAAGGGACAAGAGATTAAAAATAACAATCCACCCGCAATGAAGACACGAGAATCCCACTTTAGAAGTATAAATAGAACAAAAGTTCCTAGAAAAATTGCGGAGATATAGCCCCAAAGCAAATCGAAAACTACAAAAGCAATTATTGCGATTAATACTTTTACAGGATTTCGTTTTATATCCGAAAGAATCGTGCCGATGAAGTTTTGTATTTTTGTTGTACTTGTCATGTTTTGTTTTATTGATTTCTTGTTCACCCTGCACTTTAAGTGGCTTGCTCAAGAAGTACAAAATGCTCTTGACTTCCGGGTAAACATGTAGTTAAAGTTAATACTTTATACTGCATGGCACACTTAATAGTGCGGGGCTTTTTTGATTGAGTCTAGATTACTTCTTTACCTTAAAATCATTAAAATACGCATAATCATTAAAGACTGCGACACCAACACCACCAGAAAGATAAGTATCATCTGTAACAGTAGCTAATTCAGTAAAATCTTCACCATTGATTGAGAATAGAAGTTTAAGTTCATTTCCGTTAGCCACAACACGTAGCCAATAGAATTTATCTACCTCGTAATTAAAATTACTGATTTCACCTTTTAGCAAATCTTCCCAACCATCATCAGAATATTTTTTTAGATACCAGGTATTAGAATCAACGCCACCTGTTACAAAATAATAACCTTTTGAATTTTTATAACTTCCACGAAAAAACAAACCGGCACTTGAATTTCTTGTTTGAGGTGAAACCTTAGCTTCGTAGACAAAGTCTTTTAAACCAGGGACTGCGGCGAGTGTAGAAGTAAAACCATTTGCTTTTACTCCCTCAAAAACGATTTTGTCATTGAATTTTGATTGTGCAGTGAAAAGTTCATCCACAGTCTGCCAATCATTAGCAAAATTATCATCTTTTTTAATCTTTAAATAGTCGAAGTTAGCTACTAAAGAATTTTGTGGACGGCTTATAAGTTCTAATTGCAATTTTTTTATTTTTGATAAATCAAATTCAGCGGATGTGCCAACTTTTATCATTTGATTAACTGGGACTTTAACGGTGTTCCAACCTGTTTTGACGTTAGTGATGCTATATGAATAATAATTCGCAAAATTTTCATCACCAAGCTTGATTGTATGGCTCTCGAGCGCTTGATAATCACTTAAATTAATAAAGTAGCGAATGTATTGAATGTCATTAAAGTTTTTTTCAGTTTCGAATGTATAAGTGGCTGTTTGTGGAATTCTATTCTCCGCATTAAGAGCTAAACTTGATTCTCCCTGTAAATAAATACGTTTATCCCAATATCCTGTTGTTTCCCATTTATCATCTGTCTCAAAAAGTGATATTATTTCGACTGTGTCGGTCGGAGTTTCAGAATAACTTAATTCGTAGTTATTTTTTCCAAAAAGAACAGAACCAAAAGCACCAGTGCCTTGAATTTCTGTGATTACAGTGTTGTCTGAATTAACTTGAAGTTTTGAGGCTTTGTTATAAAGATAATATCCACTGCCAAGACCCCCAAGAGCAATAACTATGGCTACGACAATGATAATTACGATTGACAAATTAGACTTTTGTGTCATATTTTTAATTATTATTTAAATCATGCTTAGTATAGCGGAATTGTTGGGTTGGTGCAATAAGCTTTTTCCTTCGTTCGTTATGGAAATCGTAGCCCAAATAGCCTAAACATCCAATCAAAGTTAGACTACTTATAAATAAGCCGATGTAGAAATATTTTTGCGGAGTGAATTCGATGATTAATTGGAAGCTGTAGGTGCCGTCAGCATTTTTAACTACCCTTCCCTGATTTTCAAGTTCAGGAAGATCGACCCACCATCCGTTTTGGAAATTATTAGCTTGGAAATGGTTCTGTTTTAAAACATCTTTTCTGAAATAGATATCATAAAAATGCCCTGGATCTAAATTTTTGTTTTGGATTGTCCCTTGATTATTCTCGCTAACAAATTGTCCTTCGCTCTTATTGTCTAAATCAGCCTTAGCAAATAATGACCAATCAGGATGATAGCTTTCTGAAAAAACCAATGGAAATGATTCTGTGGCATTTAGTACATTAATCACGTATTTTGTAGGATTTATTTGTTTATATTCAAGTGTAGGCAAAGTAATGTCTGATTTATTGTTTTCGGCCACAAAGACGAGCGAGTCTGACGAAAAGAACTCTAGTTGTTTGTTTTTAAGTAATAAATCAAGGTTGTACTCTGATTCATCTAATTTAATTTTACCAAAATATTTGTAATTATTTTTGGTGGTAATAGTTACTTCTCGATCAAGAACTATTTCATTGTCATTTACCTTAACTTTAATGTCTTTTAAATCCATGGCGACATCGTCTTTGAAGTAAACAGAGTATTCATCACTAAACGGAATTTGTAGTTTATAATCTTTAAAGTAGCTACCGCGCGCATATTCATCAATTTTGTTGTTGACAGAATCAACGCATAATTTAATTTCACATTTAGCTAAATCCTTTTTAAAGTTATCGACTTCTGCTTGGTCAAAAGTAATAGGTATTATCACATTATTAAAAGATTCTACTAATGAAGCCGCTGGATTTAACTGAGCATTTAAATAAAGCTTTGTATTGTCGCCAAGGTCGCTAAATTCAGTCGTGTTGGCTTGGACGTAGTCAAGGCCTTTGTCCGTATAAATATGAGCCTTGTAATTTTCATTTTCATAAACAACAAGTTCTTTGGTGCCGATATCTATTTTTTTGAGCCATTTTATTTCATCTAGTGCTGAAATATACCATTCACGTATGTTGATATTGTCTTCTCCTCCATAAAAAATAAAAAAATCATTATCATTAGAATAATCCCTGATAGGAACAACTATATATTTGATTGAAGAAAGGTCAAAGAGTGTCTGGGCACTTTTAATGTTGAAAATTTTCATGATTTCTTCGTTGGTTGGCCAGTTGTCTTGAGCTAGCTCCAAGGGCAAAAAAGCACCCCCTTTTTTAACAATAATACTGGCATTGCTAATAATTGGTTTTTCATTTAAAAAATATGCCCAGCGCGAGTTTATTGGTGTCCAAAACGTTCTATAGAAAGCTTTTTCTGATTTTACAAAGTCCTTCAAAATAAGATAATCGCTGGGGATTGCTCTCTCAACGAACATCCCGCCAAACTTATTTGTTACAAGTGCTTTTAAATTAAATAACGAAACAATAATAATTGTTAGCAATATTCCCTTGAAAATTAATTTTCTTGACATGTTGATTCCTCTTTGTTTGAGCTCTAATAGCCCATACCCCAAAAGTCCAAGATAACCCAACGAAACAACAAACCAAAATTTAGAGCCCGAGCGAAAGGTTAAAAAGCCTGGGAAATTTTCTCGAAGCCATTGAAAAGAGTCTGGAAATGGAAAGTTAGCCTGCTTTGTTAAAAACAAACCAATAAACCAAATTACACTAAAAAACATTATTTTCTTTGTGTGGTTATGTGATGGACGCAATAACAAAAATGCAACTGTAATTAGAGGGACAATCCAAAAATACCAATTGATTGGCTGTAAAGTGAATATCTCAGGCTGTCTTCCAGTCCAGTAGGGTTCGAACATGGCAAACGATCTTGAAATTGAGAAGTGTGCACTGGCAAATAAGCCTCTGCTGGCAATTTCATGAATTGCATTTCCAAATCCTCCCATAAAAATCGGTAGACACCAAAACAAATTTAATCCCAAAAGCAACATAATACTCAACAAGATATTGTAGAAATATTTTTTTATTGAACGAATGTAAAAAAACACAAAGTAACATATTAGAATTATGGAGGTGATATATATAATACGTGGCTCATAGCATAAGCTAACCGAATATAAAAGCGTAAAAATGATCCACTTCTTAGGGGTGTTTTTTTCGAGCGCAGCTATTAAAAGAGAAAGTAAAAGAGGCGTTATAGCAACAACAAAAGCAATCGAAAGATGACCTGAATATTGACGAATTATGAAGGGGGTTGCAGCTCCATAGAATAACGCTACGGCAAAGGCAATGTTTTTTTCCTTTGTTAAAGACCGTAGCAGTACATACGGAGAAATAAATCCTAAAATTGCGATTGGAATAAGATGCGTTATTCTCAAAATGTCGACAAACTGTAAATTTAACATGCTCAACAGTGACCAAGGGAACGTAAAAACAAATTTATAAGGCTCAATATTCAAAACGCCAAAACTATTTGTGCTTATCCACCCCCCAGCTAACGGAAATTCCCGCAATGCGTCCATATACCAAAACCAAATGTCACCAGCAGACAGAATGTTGCCAAAACGAAACCAAGTCCAATGTGTGAGCGTCGCAATTATTAACAATAAGGCCACGTATAAGATGTCAATCTTGTTTTTACTCAGCCAAGGCAAGGCTATTTTTTCTTTCATAAAAAATTAAGTTTGTGCGTCAATTTGTCTGATGAGTTCTGGGAACTTTTCAACCCTTGAAGCGCAAACTGAATATAGTTCGACATTCGTATACAGATTTCTTAAAATAGCTTCTTCTCTTTGTAAAATCTGCTCCAGATTTAATTCACTGAAACGCGAAAACGCTCGCAATAATTGGTTATTAAAATATGACGATGTGAACCGTTGAATCGTAAGTAGCCTTTTGAAATTCTCTTCACTATGTTCGAGCCTTTTAATTAGATCGTTTTTTGAATTTTCGAGAATGTAGATTCTTTTAAGAACGGTTTCGGATGTGGCGAAATTTATCTGTTTGAGCGTCCCCTCTAGTCTTTTTTTAATTTTTCTGGCAAACAAAAAACTAATTAAATTCATTGCTGACCCCTTGTTCTTTCGGTCGTTTAGGAAAGTGTTTTGTGTTGGTATGAGGGAGCCGGCGTTATTAACCATGTTCACATAAGAAGTCTCTTCACTAATAATTTCTACGTTTTCCTGTTTCGCGAGATTTAATAGCGTATAAGTTTTTCCAACACCAGGTGGGGCTACAATCAAGCTCGCCTCTTTAGATTTAGAGTTCAAGAACGCGCTACCATATATTGCGATGTTGCCTAGTTTTATAGTTTCGATCTGAAGAACATCGAAAAGATGTATTCCTAGTGGGTATATGTTTTCAATTTTATACTTTATGAAACGCAAATAATTTTTCGTTACAAAAAAAACGTAGTTTTTGTCCGAGTTTTTTTTGATTTTTAGACCGAAATTTAAATGCAGAAATTTTTTCGAAAAGGAAGTTGTGTTTGCCTCACCGCTATAATTACGTGCGAAACGAGTTCCTTGGCAATGTTTTGAATCAAAACTGTCTGAGTTTACACTTTCAATGCTAATACAGATAACATCTTTGTGTTCGACGAAATCGTCTTCACCTGTTTCTCTCATAATTTCACCAAAAGAAAAATAACTTAAAAAATCCATGTTTTCGTCGAGCAGAAGCTCAATTTTACCTTTTACAACGGTTATTTTTTTTTTGCTACACAGCATAATCAGTTGAATTATTTTTTTCTAGCAGAAATAAAAAATTCTTTTCCGCAAAAGGTGCGACCAGCCAGTATTTCTAATGTTTTTTCTACAAGTAGCAAAACTTTTGCATATAGCTCATTGTTTATGTGATACAAAAAAGCCGGAAGTCTTGAAAAACTCGTAATCTCCAGTAATTCAAATCCATTTTTTTCCAAGATCATGAGCATTTCTTTCTTGTTAGTTAGATATACTGGCATACCATAATCAGAAAAACGACTGAGTGAGTTTTTGTTGAGCATTGTAAATACAAATATTCCGTGCTGCTTCATTGACTTACTTACATTCTCAAGGATCTTAATCCAATCTTTGTTATATTTAATAACGCGAATCGCGGAAACTAAATCAAGGTCTATATAGGGGGCCGGTTCACAGGAAATGTCGCAAACTGCTAGCCCTTTAATTTTTGTTTGACCTGAAAAGTTTTGATTGCAAATTTCCACCATTTTTTCTGAAATATCTATACCGAAAATCTCTGAATTATTATTCGAACTTGCAATTAGCCCACTTAAAATTCTGCCATTCCCAACACCAATATCTAGTATTCTTTGTGGGTGTTGCTGGTGTAAATGTTTATACAAAAAATTTATCTCTAGCTCAGACAATGCTTTCTTCGATGCTCCAACCCAGTTGTTTGTATACTTTATATTGTAGTTGTCCCAGTAATTTTTAGTTGTTTCATTTTTTGACATATTTGGGATGATTAAATTAATTCTGTTGAAAGTTATTTAAAATATTCACTAAAGTTAGAGATTATTTAGACGTTTTCTGGGATAATTCCCGTGTATGAATATA
>LBYP01000003.1 GCA_000996245.1 Parcubacteria group bacterium GW2011_GWA2_40_23
GATGTTATTTCTTGTTTCCATAGTCATATACGACTACGGTAACCCATTTATGAGCTATCCACTAGGTTTTCGGTAACAGTTTTTATGAGCTAGAACGTTGTATTGACATTTCCAAAAAACTTTGCTATAATTATATTGTGAGACGTGAGAAGAGTGCATTCTTTTGAAGCACTCTTTTCTTATTTCACTAAATTTACACTATGACGACCACAAAAACAAAATACTTGTCCTATTTTGGCAATTTGAACAACCAAGCCAGAATAGAAGAGCTCCACGCCGCACACGGCGCGCTCATTAGTATTTTTGTCGGCTTTTTGTTGGTCGTCTCAGCTGCATCCGGTCTCCGCTTTTTAGAAACCAATCTGCCTCGACTGCAGGAAGCGGCCTCCCTCGAATCATTGCGAGTAAAAGTCGCCATGGCCGCTGAACTCACCAATAAAGCTGAACCAGTGGACTTCAATCCCGTCGCCGTGAACATCAAACCAACAACAGCTTTAACCCTGACACTTAAATTTAAAAATACTGGCACAAAAACTTGGACTAAAAAAACTGTTTACCTAAAATCGTTAACAACTGCACTCAAGTTTAAGCATAAATTTTGGAAAGACCCTTATTTACCAGCGCAACTGACCGAAGACACAGTTAAGCCTGACGAAATAGGCACTTTCAAATTCGCCTTAACCTCACCAGATAAATTCAATTATTATGAAGGTGATTTCCTGGTCGTTAACAACAACGTGATGATTAGCGGCTCTGAAACAACAATTCGATTAAACGTTGTGGCTGATCCGGCAAATTGGAAACCAGTTGTTGTGGCTCCTCCTGTTTTGACTGTACCGACTGCCGCAAATACTCAACCTCAAATGAGTGTTTGTAGTCTAAAACTAAAAATTGCCAATTCTTTAACCGGAGTTGATAATGAAACCTGTGACATTGCTTTCGGCTTGCCGGATAATGGACCGATGATGCGGGTTGGATTATTTACCACAGAAAACTCGATCACCATTTTTAATAATCAAGCGTGGCAGGTTTATGATGCTAACGATATTCTTTTAGCCTCAGTTCCAGCCGGACAGCCAATTACTTTTTACTATTCGAAAGATAAAAGTGAATACGCGTTCGATTTTATCGATCACACAGTACGCACAAATCTTTATTTAAAACTTAGCAATTTCAATAATGGGTTCTTCACAGTCTCCAGTTATGATGACAAACCAAGTTGGAACTCAAATATTAATTATAATGACTTCAAAGGAAACTTAGAAATAAGATATAATGACTTTAAAAAGCGAGTTTGGCTGATTGAATCACTACCGCTCGAAGAATATATTAAGGGCATAAAAGAAACATCCAACTCAGATCCAATTGAATATCAAAAAGCCATGGTTACAGCCGCTAGAACTTACGCGTTGTATCATCACAACACAGGAACCAAGCATGGTAAAGAGTTTTTTGATGTTGATGCGTACTATGATCAAGTTTATAAGGGCTATGTAGCGGAACAAATTATGCCTCGACAAGTCGAGGCCGTGGCGGCGACCTCTGGTGTCATCGCAACATACAACAATGAAATTATCGTCGCCGCATATTTTGCGCGCAGTGATGGACGAACTCGTAGCTACAAAGAAGTTTGGGGCAAAGATATTCCATATTTAGTTTCAGTTCCAACGTCCTATACTGCCTCAGATGAACTTTTTGGACACGGAGTGGGGATTGATGCCACCGACGCTTTACGACACGCCAAGAACGATAATTGGACCTATGACAGGATTCTGAAGTACTACTACACAAATGTGCTACTCGAAAAAATATATTAAACCATAATCAAAAAAAAAAGCAAAAAAACAAATAAACAAAGTTCGGCAAATTGCTTTCTTGTTTTCTTGCTTTCTTGATTAAGTGCTAAATAGCTTATAAAAAAAATATGTCTGCACAAAAATGTGAACGACAAAAATGTGAAGTGTACTCTCGCGTTGTTGGTTACCTAAGTCCAGTTCATCGCTGGAACAAGGGCAAACAATCTGAATTCCAAGATCGCAAGACTTTTAATGTTCTTGGAAAATAATTTAAAACAATAAAGCTTATAGCTTCTAGAAAGTTAGCTTCTAGGTTTTAAGCACTTGATTCCTAAGCGCCTAAAAGCTAGAAGCTGAAAGCTATAAATTCAACAGTATGTTAATACCCTGGCAACCATTTCTCGAACCATTCGAGAACCTTGAAAAATTTCTGGGCAATGTCAACAAAACTATGCCAGTAGGGATTTCACTCGCTATTGATATCTACGAAAAAGGAAATAATCTTATTATCGAAACCCCGCTCGCGGGCATTGACCCAGACAAAGTTGAAATCAGTATTGAAAATGACATTTTAACCATGCAGGGAAAAATGGAAAAGAAATCAGAGGTCGAAGAAAAAAATTATTATCGCAAAGAAATCAGTACTGGTAGTTTTTACCGCCAGATTCCCTTGCCTAAACCAGTTATTGGCGACAAAGCCTCTGCTGCTTATGAAAATGGTGTCTTAAAAGTATCTGTACCCAAAGCCCCAGAAAAGAAATCAAAAAAGATTGAAGTTAAAGTTATCAAAGCCAAAAAATAAAATATTTAGTTCTCTCCCACTTTTTCCTCCGACAACAGCTGTTGGTAAACCGACACCTGTGCTTGGAGGGAAAATTAGCGTATTATGAGCTGATACCAAAATAAATCGCTCAACAAAAAAACGCACAGGGAACCATACGCGTTCTTTCAAAAACACAGCACCGCTCACTACGTTCGGATGATGAGCAAGTAAAAAAATAAAAATCAAAAAAATAGGGGCTGACCCTATTTTTATTTTATAACATTATGACATTTTATCTATCTCAATTGTTTTATTTAGTTTCTGATACTCTGCTACCAAGTTGCTAATGCGCCGAGCAACTTCATCAGCAAAAGGAATTTCCTTAAAGACAAAGCGTTCTTTTTCCGCGGCTGTTTGGATATAGACATTCCCATAGTTTAAAATTGTAGCCCAGAACCCATCAACATCCGAGGTAATGTCTTGCATATTACCAAGTTCTTTTTCTGAAATTTCGCGCGAAAACAAACCTTTTTGTTCGATGTTAATAACGCGTTCGTTGGTAACAATCCAAACATCTAAATAATAATCTACAAAATTTGCATAAGCAAATAAAATAACAAATAAATAAAATGCACTAACCAAAATAACGAAGAAAGCAAAATAGGCTTCATTTTCTAAAAAACCAGTATAATTTTGTAACCCAATATAAATCAAAAGAGGGATGGCTGCAAAAAACACACTCATAGCAATAATTTTAAACACTGCTATCCAATGTCGATGAATGAACATGAGAACATGCTCATTTGGTTTTTGATTAGGAAAATTTCTGCGGCTATACATAATAAATTAATAAATTTCTTGAACCACACCAAAAACTTGAAAACTTTTTGACCAATCAACTTGGGCAATATAATAATATGAAACAAAAAGAGCCAGGAGTGTAATGACAATATAAGAAATGGTTACAGCCCAAGCTCCAAAACTAACAAAACCATATTTAGACATGGTGTAAAGATTAAAAAAACTGAAGATTAAAAAAATGGCAATGTAAATTAAGTAACCTAACAAGAAAACGTAAAGTGGTATTTCCATGAAATTAGCTTATAGCTTTTAGCTTATAGCTTTTAGCTAGCGAAGATGTTAAATCATAAACGCCTATAAGCTAGAAACTAGTACCTAGAAGCTGTTCTGGTTATATTTCTTTTTTAATCTTCAAATGCTCGTAAGCCTTGTCTGTAATTATTCTACCACGATTTGTTCTGTTGATAAAGCCAAGCTGAAGCAAGAATGGTTCATAAACATCTTCAATTGCTTCCATTTCTTCTGATGTTGCAGCGGCAATTGTGTTTAAACCAACCGGACCACCAGCAAACTTTTCGATGATCGTTTGTAGGATTCTGCGATCAACATGATCCAGGCCTAGTTCATCGATTCCAAGTTGAGCTAATGTGTCACGCACTAATTCCGGAGTGATTTGTCCATTGTTTTTTACTTCAGCAAAATCGCGCACACGTTTTAAAAGTCTATTAGCAATGCGCGGCGTTTTTCTCGAGCGTTTAGCAATTTCTGATGAACTTTCGATGTTCACTGGAACATTTAAAATATTTGCTGAGCGTTTTACAATTTTATTAATATCATCATCTTCATAAAAATCTAATCTATAAGTATTACCGAAACGGTCACGGAGTGGGGAAGAAATTTTAGAAAGTTTTGTGGTGGCACCAATTAAAGTAAAGTGTGGCAAATCAATTCGTAAAGTTTTAGCGGATGGTCCTTTACCAATAATAATGTCCAACACAAAATCTTCCATGGCTGAATATAAAATTTCTTCGATGACGCGATTCAAGCGATGTATTTCATCGATGAACAAAACATCTCCTGGTTCGAGGTTGGTGAGTAGTGCTGCAAGATCGCCAGACTTTTCGATGGCCGGGCCAGTGGTGACTTTCATGTTCGCGCCCATTTCTCGCGCAATGATGTGAGCGAGTGTTGTTTTTCCTAAACCCGGTGGGCCATAAAGCAAAACATGTTCAATCGGTTCGTTGCGGCGGCGGGCTGCCTCCATGAAGATATTCAAGTTTTCTTTTATCTGTTCTTGACCGACGAATTCGCTCAAACTCTGTGGGCGCAAAGTGATATCAAAACCACATTCCTCATTATCTGATTCTGGAGCGATTATGCGAGTTGTTTTGTTTTCTGTCATGATTAATTGTTCAAATTGTTTATCCAGCACTTAAAGGGAACACTTTATAGTGCTGGGTTGTATCGCTTCGCTTGTTCAAAATGTTGATTATTTTACTTGTCTCGCTTATCTCGCTTAAAACTGATCTCGCTAAACTATATTTTAGCTAAATTCCAGGAAAAAACCAAATGCTGTTATAAATGTTGAAGATGTTCAAGTTGTTCAATCGCTTCGCTTGTTCTTAGGTTCGTCCGTGCTTTGGTTTTATTATTGACAGCGTCCTTCGTCTAATATAAGCTGTTTTTGCCGGATCGCCAGGGCTGCGGCAGGAGGCAAGATATCTCAATCGGTAGAGGCTGGGACCCCATATCCCAGAGGTCGCTGGTTCAAATCCAGCTCTTGTCTCCGGGTCCTCAACACTCCCGCCAGTGTTGAGGACTTTTTAATAATAAGCTTGACAAAAATCACAAAAGATACTATTATATATTGTTGGTTTTACCCCAACGTGAATAACTACCAAGGCAGCTTTCCATGCGAACCGAGATCGTTCCGGGGCTGAAGTTTCTGTTGTCCGAGAACGACGGCAACATGTGGCGGGAGTACACGTTCGAAAAATTCGTAAAGTCCGGCCCGTCCATCGAGGCGGGGGTGACCTGGCAGGTGTACACCACCTACCCTCATCCGCCCAACTCCCGATCCGTGGCGAACCTCCAAATCACCTCCTACGACTTGCTCGCTTTTCGAGCTGGATCCGTAGTCGGTGCCGGACTGAGCCAACACCCTGGTACCGCGCGCTTCGTGCAGATCAAGCTGCACAGCTGAAAGGACAAGTCCCATGCAAGAAGGCATGCACTTCCTTCTCCAGTACCCGCAGACGCCGCACTGGGTCGAATTCATGGTCCTCGCAGGACACACCCCCATCATGCAGGTCGCCAGGTCGACAACCCTCATGACATCGAGATGCTCATCATCGATGGCAGGCACGCGGAGTACCTCGACCTCACCGGGGAAGCGAATGCTCTCCTCAACACCGAGAAGGTGGTGGTGAAGTCGCTGACGCTC
Source organism: Parcubacteria group bacterium GW2011_GWA2_40_23 (assembly GCA_000996245.1). GTDB lineage: Bacteria > Patescibacteriota > Patescibacteriia > UBA11705 > JABHMO01 > GWC2-39-14. The sequence continues at coordinate 5,804 of LBYP01000003.1, forward strand.
ACCGTGCTCGAGCACTTCTACGTGTCGTACGACAACGGAAGAACCTGGCCACTGCACGTCGTGGACCGCCTCCTGGGCTGCGCCTACCGCCAGGCCATCGTCGTCACCAAGAGCACCGCGCAACGATCGCCACTCGAGGTCCTGGTTGTTCCCAGCCACAAGCTCGCAAGCTACCAGTCCGGGCAGGCGGTCGGAGCCATCATCTCGGCCCACGAAGTCCTGAACAAACGGCAAAGTTGAAGGAACACACAGGAACCGCCCCCATAGGCTGTTCCTGTTTTGTTTAGTATAAGGGGATAAGGGAAAAGGGGTTAGGGTTTTGTTTTTCCCTTATCCCTTACCCCATAATCCTTAACCCTAACTTAGATTGACTTTTCCACCTAATTTGACTAATATTAGCTGTTGGATCGGGACAACAAGTTCAACCACGAAAGCGGAGACAAATGAAAACTGGTGATCGATTCTTCTTGTCTGCCAATGGCGGTAAGAACTGGGTCAGTGCTTATGTCGGAAAACCCGTTGGCGTAAGGATAATGGTCGGCATCGTACACGGACGTCGGAATACTGAGTGGATGCTGTCCGCAACCGCTGACGAAATGGCACAGTACGAAGCAGGACAGGAAGCCAAGGCTACCTGGGGGAATATGTCCGTGCTCATCAAGAAGGCATAAACACCATGAAACCAGAAGACAAATTTCTCCTCTCGCGTAATCGTGGTAAAACCTGGAGTGAACAGGTCGTTCTCCGGAGAACAGGGTCCTACCTGCCGGGAGTGTATGAATTCATTCCCAACAACGGGGAAACCTGTAGCCTCGTCAGTCCGCTAAGGATTGAGCCAGAAGATGCGATCAACTTTCTGCTTGGCAAGACTGTTCCAGCTCGAGTGCTGGACAACAAGAAGGTTCTCATTAAGAAGCACAGCTAAAAGGTGGAACAAGATGAACATCGGCGATAAGTTCCTCCTATCCAAAGACAGCGGCGGCACCTGGATCGAGTTTATCGTAGAAATCACCATCCCTTCAAGTTATTGAATCAGGATGCGAGCAAGAGAAACCCAACCTCGCGACAACCAACCACAACAGACGCTCTCCCTTTTCTCTGATTTTTTAGCTAAATTCGAACAAGGACAATCCGTTGAAGCGAGGTATTTAGACCTGAACTCGGAAACGCCGCTTCAATCGATAACTGTGCTCATCAAACAGCAGGACAAAAGCAAGGCCGCATAGCCACCACAGGAACCGCCCCCATCGGCTGTTCCTGTTTTTTTTAGCATAAGGGATAAGGGGAAAGGGGTTAGGGTTTTGTTTTTCCCTTATACCTTACCCCACAACCCTTACCCCTAAATTTAGATTGACATTTCCCCCTGAATTAGCTATTATTTACTCTTGTTTGTGCTCCACAAAAACCAACCTCCAAAAAGGTTCACATGAACAAGCACGAATCCTTTCAAGTGTCTTGCGACAGCGGACAAACGTGGACCGACTACTGGGTCTGGGACGCCCGGAATGAATACTTCCTGGTCAACGCCAGAAACGATCCGGGCAATCAGTTGGTTATGACAGTTACGAGAAGTGCCCTCATCGACTACCAGTCCAGTCCGCAGGCGGACGCGATGATCGACGGCAAAGCCGTTCTCATTCGACGTGTGTAGGGTCAAACTCCAAAACAGAAGGGAAATTACGCGCACGGAATTCGCCAAGTACGAGAAGGGCGAAGAAGCCCACGCCGTCGTTATCGGGTTTCAGCCGCTGATCAAGAAAAAGAAGTAGTGTTTACGCAGGAACCGCCCCCATAGGCTGTTCCTGTTTATTTTTGAATAAAGGGATAAGGGAAAAGGGGTTAGGGTTTTGTTTTTCCCTTATCCCTTACCCCATAATCCTTAACCCTAACCTAGATTGACAATTATCACTAAATTTACTAATATACGCAGTTGGCCGAAAACCAACGTGCTCAACCACAAAGGCAGTCCCCCATGAATAAGGACGACAGGGTTATTCTTTCTGCCACCAAGGATACTCCGGGATCCGAATTCCGGGTAGCGGACGTCCACGATCAGGGCATCTACACGCTACACTCCGTCGAAGATATGACCCCACGGCCATTCTTCGTCAGGATTCAAGAGAAGGGTCTCCAGGCCCTGCGCCGCGGCAAGACCGCCCTCGCGTTCCTCAACCCCCAGGTCGTCTACCTGAGACTGGCGAGTTGAAAGGAAGGACAAGATGAACGTCGGACTCTGTTTCCTTCTGTCGAGAGATGAGCTCCTGTTCTGGCTCGAATTCAAGGTCGTCGAACAACGAAGCTCGACCGAGTGTGTCGTTCAGCCGGTCTCTGAAGTAAGAGAGCCAAAGCAAAGACTCCGCCTCGCGCCGGGAGTTTGGACCCAGTTTAACGAAGGAGAAACAGTCCTTGCCAAGCTCGGCAGTGACGACGTCTTTATCAGGATGCACAGCTGAAACCCAAGAACAACTGACTCGAGGTAATCCATGGAACGTCGACCAATGGGTCTTTCACAGCGCTCCGTGCTGGCGCTGATCAAGGAAGCCGCTGATCCAAAGTGTACGGCTATCCGTCTGGTTCTTATCGACCGTGAACTCCAGGCCGCGACTGCCTACGCAACCAAGGGTTGCAAACCCAACACCCCGGAGTACGGGTTGCTCGAGCTCGTCAAGACGCTCTTCGTCGAGACGTTGAAAAACCGCCCCGACCTCTTGCTCGGCCTCTTTCCGGTTTTCAGCATGATCTGCACCGACTCCAATCGCGGGACAGACGAGCTGCTGACCACAACGGGTGTCGACTGGTACGCCGTGCCCGTGCCGGAAAAGCCGGCTACGCCAGAAGAAGGCTGATAGCTTGACAGCTGTATCCCCGTCGCTGGCTTGCCCCAGAAGTACAAACTACTCTTTGCCTTCTGGGTAAACCCGCATTTAAAGTGCAGGGTTCAAATCCTGTTTACCCTGCACTTTAAGGGATACACTTAATAGTGCAGGGCCTCCCGTCACTGGTTCTCATCTCTCACGCGGTGGGGACCTACTTTTTTACTTTGCTTTTTTGCTTTCTTGCTTTTTTGATTATAGTTTTACTATCATGCTAAATTGTTGACGAACCCCCAATTTTTGCTATAATAGGCAACAGTTAATTGGCCTCTCTAATTGCTGAGAGTTAAACAATTTGCGGGAGTAGCTTAGTTGGTAGAGCGCAACCTTGCCAAGGTTGAGGTCGCGGGTTCGAGCCCCGTCTCCCGCTCCATGAAGTACACGCTACGCGTGACTTCATGGCAAGCCATACGTTGACACGCTTTGCGTGACTTCATGGCAAGCCATTTATAGAAACAAATTAGCCTCGGTGGCGGAATTGGTAGACGCACTGGACTTAAAATCCAGCGACTGTATAAGTCGTGCCGGTTCGACTCCGGCCCGAGGCACCATAAAGTACACGCTAACGATATGTAGGAGCAATCTTTCCAACTATTTAAAACCTCCTCACTTTTGGTCTAATGACCTGCAACCCAGTGTAGGGTTGAAGGATTTCCGGAATAAGGACAGAACCGTCGGCTTGCTGGTTATTCTCCAAAATGGCAAGCATTGTTCGCGTAACTGCGACAACCGTACCGTTCAGAGTGTGCACAAACTCTGTTTTGCCGGTGGTCTTGTTTTTGAACCTTGTCTTCAGACGCCTTGCTTGAAAATCAGTGCAGTTAGATGCAGACGTCACTTCACCATAACCGCCGCTTTCGCCAATGAAGGGCATCCAGGCTTCAATGTCGTATTTTTTGTAGGCAGGAGTTCCCAGATCCCCCTTGCACATCAATAAAACACGATAAGGAAGCTTGAGAGCCTGATAGAATTCTTCTTCGATCGAAAGCAATTCTTCGTGAGCCGCGGCACTTTGATCCGGCCGCACAAACTGATAAATCTCAACCTTGCTGAATTGATGAACACGGTAGAGCCCCTTGCTTTCGCGACCACTACTACCTGCTTCTGTTCTGAAGCAGTGACTCACACCAGAAATACGAATCGGAAGGTTCTCTTCTGCAATTACCGTATTGGCCATGTAGCCACCGATAGTAATTTCAGAAGTACCAATCAAGCTTAGAGCACCTTCTGTCAACGAGTAAATCTGACTTTCTGGTCCTCGTGGCGAAAAACCAGAAGCAGAAATAATCTCGTCGCGAGCTAGTTCCGGTGTTGTAACCGGAGTAAAGCCATACTTCATTGCAAGATCAAGTGCGTAACGAATGAGGCCAAGCTCAAGAAGAACAGCCTCGTTCTTCAAGTAGTAGAACTTTGCTCCTGCAACTTTCGCTGCTGCCACAAAGTCCAAAATGTCCAAGCGTCGGCCAAGCTCAACATGATCAAGCTTCTGAAAGTCGAACTGCCGCGGCGTTCCCACATGTTTAATGGGAAGATTGCTTGCTTCGTCTTTCCCTTGGGGAACATCTGAGGCTGCTAAATTGGGAATCCGAAGCATCTCCTCAAGATAGGCTTTTTCCAGGACTGCGAGTTCTTCTTTGAAAACAGCCAGGTGCTGCTTAAGACTTGTCATTTCCAGACGAAGCTGCTCCCTAGTCTCATCACCAGCATTTTTAAACTGCCCTGCAATCTGATTAGCTCGGTGTTGAGCCTCCTCGGCCGCCCTTCTTTTCTGCTTCATTTGCAGATAAAGGGAAACTGTTTTATCAACATCCGCCAAGGCATAACGCTCTTGTGTGTTCCTTCGCACTAGCTCCACGTTTTCAATGATGAACTGGATATCGAGCATGGTGCCTCTCCTTTGCGCGCTGTGGCGTTTAGAAATAATCCCTTCTTTCACAATAATACATTAAACTTAATTGTTAATTTAGTCAAAAAGTTGAATTGACAAATAACCGCTTTAAAGTTAAATTATATTCAGAGGCTAAGAGTAGCACACTGAAACTCCAAAAAAGGGGGGGTAAACATGTCAGCCGAGACGTTAATCGAGAATTCGCTAGTTGTGCATGCGTTCCTGGCAGAAAAAGGTTGGCGATCACAGATCTGTACCAAATGTGGCTCAACCTTTTTCATTAAAACTTCTAACTCCACGAATTCAACTTTTTGTGGATGGCACAAGTGTAACAACGGAACCTATCCTTTCCGCACACTATCGAAGAGAAAAAGTCTACTAACGATTCAGCAAATCAACACTCGAATGCGTGAGTATTTTCGTTCTGTGGGATTTATACCAATCCCACCGTTAAACATTGCAAACGCAGCCGGCCAAACAGACCTGGTCATTGCTGGGGTGCAAGTGTTTGATAATATCATCCACAACGAAGAACCAATTCGAGAAGATCCGTTCTTTATTTCTCAACCTTGTGTGCGGATGCAATTCCAGCCACAAGTAGAATCTCAAGAAGGGACATCCAGCTCTTTTGTAAATGTCTGCACTGAGAAAATGGGGGCGGGGATTACCCAGCACCTGCAGACCATAGACCAGTGGTGTACGTTTCTGTCCCAAATGGGTCTTCACATGAATGACTTCGTTCTCGTGCTGCGGACGCGAACAAACGACTGGGGGACCGGCGCCTTTCAATCCCTTGAGCTTTTCTTCTCCTATGGCGGACTTGAACTCGGGGATGCAGCCTTTGTGCTGATTCCCCAAGCAAACCGAGACCCAATTCCCATTAGTGATATTGGCTTCGGACTCGAACGAATCGCCTGGGCGGTCAATAAGACCGCTTCGTATTTCGACCTATTAACGCCCTGGACATCAACAGAATCCAGGGAACTACATGACGCCTGTCGAACTCTTTCTCTCCTCGTCCTCTGCGGAGTACAAGCATCAAACAAGGGGCCAGGACTCCAGTTCCGGCGCTTTGCTAAGTTACTCAGCGAGAAATACTATGGGGCTGAACTATATGCCCTAATCCAGTACTACTATAACTACTGGGCACAGTTCATTGAACCCCATGTCGATTGCGAACAAACATTGTTACGAGCACGTCTCGAGATAGAAAGGTTCATCAACCGGAGGCTCTGTGCAGAGTTAAAACTTCCCCGGCCCGACGAAGAAACAACCGAAGACTACCTTAATCGGTTGGTATATCTACACGGGGCAAACCTGCACGAGCTACGTAACACAGTACAAACATGCAAAAGGCAAAGGTAAACAATCAGATCTATTTGTCGGGGGGAGGAAATGAACACCAATCATTCCCCCTCGACAACTTTTTTTTCAATGCCCTTCCTAAAAAAGGATTCTTTTTATATATACCCATAGCTCTGCGTGGCCACAAACTTTTTTCAACTGCACCCGCATGGATGAAGGGACTTATCACACTACACAAACGAAGGGACTTAACTTTTAAAACTGTTATCAATCTTCAAAAATATAAATTTGAAAATCTAGTTAACATTAATGGAATATATATTGGGGGTGGTAACACTTGGCTTTTAATGCAAGAGCTTAAGGACTCTCGTTTTGCAGATGTCCTAAATCAATATTTAAAAACTGGCGTCCTTTTATATGGGGGTAGTGCTGGGGCAATTGTTTTTGGTAAAAAAATTGATACCCAAAACGATAAAAATGTAGTTAGACTAAAAGACCAGAATGGCTTAAATCTGTTAAATAAATATTCTATTATTTGCCACTACACTAAAGTTCAGGATGATAACTGTAAAAAATGGACTAAAAAAAATAAACTGCCGCTTATTTGTCTGCCAGAAGAAACGGGCTTGATTATTGAAGCTGACCAAGCAAGGTGTGTCGGGACAAAACCTTGTATGCTTTATTCGGCAACAGGCAAACAAAAATTGATAAAACCAAACAAATCATTCAACTTATAAAAACAACCCACCCCTTTGACGAGGTGGGCCGATTGATGTCCCTAATACAAGTTCAACTCTCCCTGCACAATCCTTTGCGTCGTTTCGTTGACGTGAAGAAGTTTGTCTTTGATGATCTCTGCGATCAACTGACGTTGAAGTGTGTTCGCCATGGAACCACAAACTTCAACACAGGCAGACCAGGGATCCGAAAGACTTCGACCCATCTGTGAGGTGAGGTAGACATAGGTCTCGAGCCCTGTTTGGGTGAAGATCCCCTCAGAAATGAGAGCGCAAACTGCGGTGTAGATCTTGCCCACGTGGTAGACAGGATTCTTGCCGCAACAAGCTTCCATGCTCATGTGTCTCGTAAACGGGATCACTCCATTGTAGCGATTCCCGCGACCGACAACACCTTCGTCTCCGCTTTCGATCGCACTTCCAGTCAATGTCAAATAGTAATCCGATTTACCAGGATTGTCTCTGGTATTTAGAAAGACCTTTACTCCATACTGACTGAAGTTCCTCTGCACCAAGTTACGAATGAATTCCTCAAGAAATTCAAGTTTCTCGGCGTAGAACAACTTGTCCGGCGTATAGCACGCTACAAACGGAACACAAACAGTTATCTCCAGGCGCCTTCTCATCCGCCTGGCCATAACCTTGATATCCGTCCCAACATAGGGATGGAGTTTTTTAAATTCCGGACTGTTAAGCGTGGTTTCCACGAGCAGCACGATCTTCTCGGTGTTGCTAAGTGGACTGTACGCAACCGCTGTCGAGGTATCGTTCGAGCGGAGATTGTTGTCATGGAAAACAGCAAACTCCTTCTCGGGAATTTCGAAAAAGAACTGCCGTTCGTTCTGCGAGGTTCCATCAGCGTCGTATACTACGCCCGGCCCCGGAGCAAAGTGTGTGTTGTCCACGATCACGAACCAACGATCAAGATCCAGCAAAGGCAAAACTGTCCCAAGGTGCTGAAAGACTGTCTCCCGAACAATATCCAGGTAGGGGATGGTCTCTTTCTGGTAGCTGCGCGTGAATCGACAATTAAGGTACAGGCGCGTTGGCTTCTGCATCTCACCACCGCCGAACTGAACCTTCGTCGCCCCACCAGAGAGAGCAATTTTGTCGACCATGTGCCGCAAAATAATTCCATAATGCCTCAAGCAATATTGTGAATATGCCTGAGACACCTTTTCGGCAAGCGTATCGCAAAGAGTATCCGGATGTCCGATACCCTTACGCTCGACAACCTCAAATGCCGTCTGGTCGATAGCCAGGGCTCCTGACGAATAAATCAACAAATTACGCTGGTTCATTTGCGTTCCCTCCTGGCAAGTCGGGGTAAAAGACCTGGGCGAACTGAGTTCAACGTACTATTTATCAAAATCATTGTCAATTGAGTTTTCTCAAAAAATGCTAAGCTATATTCAAGAATAACCGCCCCAGATCGAGGTGTCTCATGACCAAGAAGAGAAGTCGTCCGCTCGCAGGTTTCAAGGGTTCGATACTCGGCGGCAACCACCCACTCGACGACCAGACACGCCAAGCCATCGCCGACGCCAGAAGGTTCCGCCCAATAACAGAGACACATTGCCCACGTATTAGACCTCGACCACAAATGGCTGGTCACGTCGCGGTAACGAAAACGCCCCGCAGATCAATTCTGTGGGGCGCTCTTTTTTTATGATTACTGAATTACAAATATCAGGAGGTTATGAATTATTAATTGCCGAGGCCCTTCTTCTAACACTGATTACTCGACAAGGCCACCTAATTGTTTTCTTGCTTTTTTGTTTTATTGATTATCGTTTAGCTATTGTTTTATGGGCATCACAATATACGTATAACTATCATCACCCTTTGGTCGAACAAGAAAAGGAACATTACCATCAACAAGGCTCAGTTCAACTTCTTCGGCGGAAATATTATTTAGTCCGTCGAGTAAATATCTATAATTCAAAGTTGTTTCATTGTCTTCACCAGCAAAAGCAACCGCCATTTCTGATTTACTTTCACCGAGTTGTGAGTTGGTGGCCTCAATAATTAATCCCTTGGCTGAATTAAATTTTAAATTCACATCAAAAATCCCCAACTTTGAAAACAGGGCCACGGCCTTAATCGACTTAACAAGTTCAGAGGTAGCAACAACAACTTGGGTGCGAGTCTCTGTCGGAATAATTTGTTTATAATCTGGAAATTGACCTTCAATTAGACGAGAGATGAGTTCAATGCCATCGCAAGAGAACAAAATCTGGTTATCAGAAACAAATATTTGCAAAGCATCAATTTGATTTTCTTGTTCCTTGACCAAACCAAGCACACGCAAAACTTCTTGTAATGATTTTACTGGAACAATCACGTCTCGTTCCTCTTTGTTGTCGCTAATGGCGAGTGCCTTCTCGGTTAAACGATAACTATCTGTTCCTACAAGATGAACCATGCCAGGTTTAATTTTATTGAAAGACATTAAGACGCCGCTGATCTCTGGGCGGGATTCAGAGTTGGCCACAGCAAAAACAACTTGTGCCAAAGCTTTTTTAAAATCCTTAATATTTATTTTGTAAGAAGATGTGCGTTCGATCTTAGGTATAACAGGGAAGTCATCTGAGACAATGCCCTTTATCTTAGTTTCAGAAGAACGACAAGCAACTTTTAAAAAATCGTCCTTGGCTAATTCGAGGTTTACTTGATCGTTTGGTAAAAGACTAATGTATTCAGAAAGAAGGCGAGCGTCCGCTGTGAAGGCACCTTCAACGTCAACCTTACAACGAACATGACAACTAATTCCAATTTCTAAATTAGTACTAGAAAGTTTTACTCCACTGCTATTTGCTTCTAATAAAACATTGTTCAATATTGGGAGGTTAATGTTTTTGTTTACTAAATGTCCTGTTGCTTGTAGTCCAAAGTTTAAGTTTTCTTGAAGGCACGTAAATTTCATACTTGTGTTTATTTAAATCTCTTATATATAAAACATAATAATAGTAATAATGCTGTGTATTACAGTGGACAAGTCTTTAGAAGATTTAATTTTAAAGAAATTTCCCTGTGTGTTCGTCTGTGTTTTGCTTGTGTGTGTTGTTGTGTGTAAGTCGTGCTTTTGATTGTTTTGAGACCCTCAAAATTTAATCAACAGTTGGAGTAAAAAGTTCTAAACATGTTTTTCCAGATAATTTATACGACTTGTAAACAGTTTATCCAGAGAAAACTAGTGTGCGTAGACCTTTTGTTTAATTAAATTTATTTCTTGGCGCAGTTTTTCATCGTTTTCAACCAGTCCACTTATCTTTTCGTGTGCGTGCATGGCGGTGGTGTGGTCGCGTCCACCAAGTTCGTGTCCGATAGTTGGGTAAGAACAGCGCAATTCTTCTCTCAAAAGGTACATGATGACTTGTCTGGGGAAGGCAAAACGTTTTTCGCGACTCTTGCCCAACATGTCTTGCATGGCGGTATCATAAAACTCGCTAACGAGTTCAATTAATTGGCGGGCAGAAACAGCTCCGCTTTGTTTGCTGGCAGAAGAAATAGAGAAAAGAACTTTTTTTACATTCTCGAGGGTTGGGGGGATGTGGTTGAGTTGGTGATGAGCGATGATTTTATTGAGAGCGCCCTCAAGCTCACGAATATTGTTTTGAATGTTCAGTGTAATATATTGAATAATGTCACGTTCCAGTGGAAAGTTTTTTTCTTGGCATTTTGTTTCAAGAATAGCGATACGGGTTTCAAGGTCTGGTTGAGAAATGTCTGCAATCATGCCCCATTCAAAGCGAGAAAGAAGGCGATCTTCTAGTGTGGCAATGGCTTTGGGTGGTCTGTCAGAAGTTAAAACAATTTGTTTGTCACTTTGGTGTAGTGCATTAAAGGTGTGGAAGAAAGTTTCTTGTGTGCCCTCTTTGCCAGCGAGGAATTGAATATCATCAATTAGCAAAACATCCGGCGTGCGGTAGGTGGCATTAAACTTTTCTGTTCGGCCAGAAGATACTGCATTGATGAAGTCATTAGTAAATTGTTCACAAGTGACATAAAGGACTTTTTTCTGTGGTGAATGTCGTTGTATTTCATTTCCGATTGCTTGTATGATGTGAGTTTTACCCAAACCAACACCACCGTAAATAAAAAGCGGGTTATAAGTTAAACCCGGCTTTTCAGCCACAGCTCTGGCTGCGGCGTGGACTAGTTCATTGCCCTTGCCAACAACGAAAGAATCAAAACAATACTTAGCATTTAAGCCAATCGCCTGTTCGCCAATAGCAGGGCGAGTTCTAACCTCTGCCTGGAATTGTTTGGCCTCGGCAATAATGGTCTTTTTGATTTGTTCTTGTTCTTGGCAGTAGTTCTTAACAGTTTGAACTTTATAAGTAATTTCTTTGATGCGTTCTTTAGACTTGCTTTGGATAATGCGGTAAATGTCGGTGTGATATTTCTGTTTTAACCAGGCCTGAGAAAAGGTGTTGGGTACGCCGACAACAATTCTGCCGTCTTCATTTTCGATAATAAAAGTATTTTTGAGCCAAGTTGTGAAACTTGCCTTGCTTAGGGAGAGCTCAAGCTCCCCGAGGACTGCTTGCCAGAGTTGCTGATTAGCTTCTTCCATAGTTTTTTTTGTTTTGTTTTACGTTTAAAGCTTTTAGCTTCTAGCAAGTTAGCTTATAGGTGCTGAGCTATAAAAGGCTAAACACCTAACAGCTAGAAGCTATTTCCTAGAAGCTTTGTATTGTAGGTGTTTCTATTTTAGCACGAATGAGTATGTGGACAAGTTGTGATGATCTCTTAAAAACTGCGTAACCTGTTTATAACTTGTTGATAACTGTAAATTATATTATCTGAGTTAGTGAAAATATGCAAGAAATAAATTTGGTAAAAGGGAAAAGGGGTATGGGCGAAGGGGAGCTCAAAAACAATTTGATCATAATTAATTTTCCCTTATTCCTTACCCCACATCCCATAACCCCTTCTCATTGACAAATCCGCAAAAACAAGCTATTCTATGGTTACTTTACTATTAGACATTTTATATGCCAAAAAGAACCTTCCAGCCGAACGTTGCTAAGAAACTTAAGAAACAAGGTTTCCGAGCTCGCATGGCTACTAGCGATGGACGAGAAATTATCAAAAGACGACGCGCGAAGGGTCGCAAAAGACTAACTGCGTCAGATAAATAAACGATGGCTTGTCCCAGAAGTTATGCGAAACGTGTGTAATTGAATGGCTTGCCATAAAGTTACGCGATTAGCGTATACTTTATGGAAAATTTATTAAAAAGAAGCTACACTGTTAGTAGTTTCTTTTTTGTAAAGTAAAAATAAATTCTATTTACTGGTGACTGGTTACAGGTTACTGGTTACCCACGAACTATGCTACAAAAAATATATCGTATAACAAAGCAATTAGAATTTGACGCCTTCTTTGGCAATAAATTCAAACAAGCCCGCGGCCGCAATTTTTCTACGGCTAATTTTATTTTTAAGAGTAAGCCAAATGGTTTAAAGAATTCACGTTTTGGTTTTGTTATTTCCAACAAAATTGATAATCGCGCAGTCGTCAGAAATCGTCTGCGTCGTTATACCCGTGAGACAATTAGACTCAATTTAGACAAATTTAAACAAAATTTGGATTGTTTGATTGTCTTTAAAAAAGGTTCACAGACACTGGATCATGAAAAATTAGAAAAAGAAATTTTAGGCATTTTTAAAACAATTAGATTGTTATGAAATTAAAAGTTTTTTTATATTATCCTCGATATATCGCGCTTAAGATGATTCGCTTTTATCAGCGAACTATTTCTTTTGATCACAGCCCCATGAAAGAGTTCTTTCCAGGTGGTTTTTGTCGTTACAATCCATCGTGTTCAGAATATACATATAAATCAATTGAAAAATACGGCTTAATTAAAGGTGGGTTTAAGGGGGCGTGGCGCATTATGCGTTGTAATCCTTGGTCAAGGGGTGGCGATGATCCAGTAAAATAGTTACGAATAGCCACAGAAAGTTGATGTTACGAATTACTGCTAAGACTCGATTGCTAAACAGTAATTCGCAACCTCTAAATAATTGAGTTATTTGTAATATAAAAACACGCCGCACTCGACGAGGAGTACGGCGGTGGCTGGCTACTTGGGAGCAGCTGGAACCTTTGTTTGGGCGTTGAACCTTCGGACTTCCTCTTGGCGAAGCCGGTGCCAGGTCAGGTGCTCCATCACGAGCAGCCAGACGATGGCGATGAAGTAGACGATTGGCCCGAGGGCAATGGTGATCTTCATCAGGGCTTCTGCCAAGAAGTAGATTGTCGCGGCGAAGATGATCGCACACAGGAAGCTAATGCCGGTGCGAGGTGCGAGGCGAATGTCCTTGTCCCAGCTCTTCAGCAGGAGGCTGGTGGTCTGTGCGGTTGTGAAGGAGAGGAACAGGAGGGTGAAGAGGAACACGAGGTGTCCGTTGCCGGGGCCAGTCCCCAGTTGCGTGGATAGGGAACCAAATAGCTCATACATGGGATTCCTCTATGTTGATAACGTTTGTATTGGTACTCCCCACAAGTGAATATAGCACAGGGAAACATCTTTGTCAACTAAAAAGAGAGAAGGGTATAATAAAGCAAAAGAGAAATAAAACAGTAAATTTAAATAAAATGTTTATGTTTATAGGGACAGGTCGCGACCTGTCCCCGTGCAAAAAAAATAGCGCCGGTAGAAATGTTCCTACCAGCGCATTGTCAGCGACTACGAATGAGCACTCCCTGGTTGCTGCCAACCGGGCCCGTGCAGGCGATCAGGTCGACGTTCTTGTTCCGGGCGTTTATGGCCCTGAAGGGGCAGGCCCAAGTGTCTTCCTGGGTGCACCCGAATTCTCGTGCGGGAGCCTTGCAGGCGCCCACCTGGATATCGGCGTACCCTTGCTTCTTCACCGCGGCGGAGACCGTCACCGGATTCGGGGGCGATTCCATCGACTTCATGTACTTCACGAACGCAGGCACGGCCACCATCGCGACGACGGCCACCATCGCGACTACGATCATGAGCTCGATCAATGTGAAACCCTTCCTCATTCCGAACCCCCTTGTGTTGAGCACTATTGAGCGACGCTGTTGACAGTTGTCAGGAAGGTCACCAGCTACGAATCAGCACGCCGGTGTTGTCGCCGGCAGTACCTGTGCAAACGGTCAGGGTAACGCGCTCCTCTCGTACGTTCTTGGCAGAAACTAAACAGGCAAATCGGTCACTTTCAGGACAACCGAAGTACTCGGGTTTGTCCGAGCATTTGCTGACCGTGATGTCAGTGTATCCTTGGCGCTGTACGGCCAGGGTAATCGCGGATTTGTTCATGGGCACTTTGGGAGCCCGTGGAGACAGAAACAAGTTGTAGAACATGACAGCAATAAGTGACACAGCCGCCGCGATCATCACTATTTCCATCGATGTGTTGTCCTTGGCACGTGGCATCTTGAACCTCCTTGTGTTGAGCACCATTTGAACACACCGTCTTCAACAGATAATCATGCCAGCAAAAAATAATTTTGTCAATACACTGAGGAGTACGGCGGTTCGAACAGGCGCTACCTCCTGGGCGGAGGCGGCGTGACGAGCGGCTTCTTCTTGCCGAAGATGAGGGCGAGGATGTAGATCGCGCCGCCGACGCAGACGAGGATGAAGGCCCACTTCGCGATCCAGATGGCGATGGCTAGCACGATGGTGCCGGTCACGGCCTTTACCACGGCGCGGACGATCTGCTTCTGTAGCGGCTCGTCGGGAGCCGTTTTCTGGAGGAAGAAGAGGATGAACGCGAGAGCCAGGCACCCGATAACCCACAACAGCATGACGCACCTCCTTCGAAGCGTTTGAGAACCAGCAACCACTCGCGAAGTCATAATTTAGTATATAAAGAGATAAAAGTCAATAGCAAGCGTTGTATGGTTTTGTCGGGACGAGTTGCGATTTGTTCCCGCGTAAATGAGGGGTTAGTTGCTCATCATTAAAAAATTCGGCACCAGTCATGAGAGACGGGTGCCGCGTAGGAATGTGTTTAGGACTTTTTCGCTTTGGGCTCTTTGAAGCTGTGGTAGGTTATCGCGATGGCGAGAAGAATCCCGAGAATAGGAACCCTTGTTGCCAGAAGGACACAAATGACAGAGTTGAACCCTGCCACGCCAAGGAGATAGACCAACTTTTTCCAGAGAGGGGCTTTGGAAACAGCACGGAGCAAGTCCCTGAAGAGTTCATATCTTTCTTTGTAGAAAGATTTAGCTTCCGGAGTTTCCAGGAAAATGTATAGGCGCTTGTACATGAAGGAAAGAACAACGCTGAAGTAGAGGGCACCGAAGACGTAAAAGTAAACGATGTGCTCCCTAAAGACCTCCATGATTCACCATGACACAGTCAATTGCATTAAAATTAGTATAGAGAGAGTACTTTGTCAATGTTGCCATTGAATTTAAAAGCAAATTTAGATAAAATGGGAGCATAGCAACAAAAAATAGTTTTACGACAATCAAAAAACAATAAAACAATAAAACAAAAAGTTAACCATAGGAGACTCCTTGCTTCTTTGTTTTCTTGCTTTATTGATTGTGTGCCAAGCAATTTAAAATACAATGTCCGAAATAAACTCCAAAATCGCCCAAAACTCAATCATCCAACTAACAGGAAAACTAGTTAGTCTGGTTTTAGGTTTAGTGGCAGTGATGATAATGACTCGCTACCTCGGACAAGAGAAATTCGGATATTATTATACGGTTGTAGCCTTCCTCCAATTTTTTGGAATACTTGTTGACTTTGGATTAACTTTGACGACAGTGCAAATGATTTCTGATTCGCGCTGGTCCCTTACCCGTGTCATGAACTCAATCATGTCCTTTAGAATTATTACCGCGACAGCCTTCCTCGGACTGGCACCAATCATTGTTTGGTTTTTTCCATACAACAATTTTATTAAATGGGGCGTGTTAATTACAGTTTTTTCATTTTTCTGCATTACAGTTATTCAAGCATTGACTGGTGTCTTCCAACAAAAATTTAAAATGTTAGAAATAACAATCGCTGAAGTTGTTGGTCGAATCATTCTCGTCGCTGGTGTGGCCTTGACTGCTTATCTTGGTAAAAATATTTATTGGATTTTTTGGATGATTTCTATTGGCGCGGTTTTAAATTTGTTGATTGTATTTTTCTATTCACGAAAATATATTCAATGGAAATCAGAAGTTGATTTAGAAATTTGGAAAGTCTTGATTCAAAAGTCTTGGCCAATTGCACTCGCTATTTCATTTAATTTGATTTATTTGAAGATGGATTCGATTATTCTTTCTTTGGTTAGAACACAATCAGAAGTTGGTTTGTATGGTGCAACCTATCGGGTGTTGGATATTCTGACAATGCTACCAGCCGTTCTTTTGGGAATTGCTTTGCCTGTTCTATCAAAATATTTTATTGATCATGAAATCGATAAGTTGAAAAATTTATTACAGAAAATTTTTGACGCGTTAATTATTTTTGCAGTGCCAATTGTTATTGGAACACAGATTGCCGGCCGCCCGATAATGGAATTTTTTGCGGGCAAAGATTTTTCTGTGTCCGGCGACATTTTAAGAGTTCTTATTTTGGCGGCCGGTGCCATTTTCGTCACCACTGTCTCTGGCTACGCTGTTATCGCTGTTCAAAAACAAAAACCCATGACTTGGGGTTATTTAACTGCAGCAGTTTTAACTCTCGCCGGTTATTTATATTTCATTCCTAAATTCGGTTATTGGGGTGCGGCCTGGATGACAGTTTTTTCTGAAATTTTAATTATGATCTGGTCAACTGTTCTTGTTTATAAAACAATTCAGTTTGTTCCCGGCTTAAATATTTTTTGGCGTTCGCTTGTTCCAACTCTTGTTATGACGATAGCTCTTTACTTGTGCCGAGATTTGCATGCCCTCTGGTTGATTTTGATTGCAATCATAGTTTATTTTCCATTATTATATTTATTCCGTGGTTTTGACCCCAAGCATTTTCGTGGTTTGTTGCGTTCGTAGGGGCTTGTAGGGGCTCAAGAGATTGAGCCCAGGCTAAAATATATGTTATACATCCTCATTATCTTCGTACTCTTATTCGCCTACCTCGCCTGGCGCAAACCAATCTGGGCCCTGTCTTTTGTTGTTTTGGCTTTACCAACATATCTTCTGCGGTTCGAGATTCGAAATATTCCGACAACATTACTCGAAATCATGATTTTAGTTTTGTTTGTCGTCTGGCTTATCAAAACAATTTTAGAAAAACAAAAAATAACTTTTAGCAAATACAAATGGTGGATTCTGTTGTTGCTTGTCGTTGCGACAGTTTCCGCCTTTGTGACTTCGGTAGGGGCTCAAAATTTTGAGCCCCTACCGTGGGGAATTTGGAAAGCCTATTTTATTGAACCAATTTTATTCTTCTTGGTGTTTATCAATACAGTAAAAACAAAAAAAGAGTGGAACTTAGTCGTTGGTGCGCTATGGTTATCCGCTTTTTTGGTAGCGATTCCCGCAATCATCCAAAAATTTACTGGCTGGGGAATACCAAATGAGTTTTGGCGAAATGAAGCTACTCGTCGCATCACTTCTTGGTATGGATTTCCCAATGCTGTTGGTTTATATCTGGCGCCAATAGGCATGTTCTTTGCTGGATTGTTAATGCAAAATAAAATTAATGTTATTGAAAAATTTAAACAAAACGGTCTTGTAGGGATAGGTCGTGACCTGTCCCCCTTCCGGAAAAATTTTTGGAAAACAATATCAATTTTATTTTTATTTGTTTTAATTGTGCTGTCTTTAATTTTCGCTGGTTCAGAGGGAGCGCTCATCGGTCTTGTCGCCGGACTAATTTTCCTTGGTCTTGTCTATCCCTATCGTTTAACAAGAATTGCGACGCTAATATGTTTGCTTTCTTGCTTTCTTGCTTTCTTGATTGTCCCCAACTGGCGAGAATACGCCTCTGAGAAGTTTACTATGAGTGACCGCTCCGGCCAAATCCGCCAGCAACAGTGGAAGGAAACTTGGACGATGTTAAAAGAGGATCACCAAATTCTCGGAGGAGGTTTGGCGAATTATCAAACAGCGATTAAGCCGTATCATGCCGAAGGAATTTGGATTAAAGATAAAAATGATCATGATTGGATTAATAAAATTAGAATAAGTGAAGAATTTAGAATCAAAAACTGGCAACCAACTGAAATTTATTTATATCCACATAATATTTTGTTAAATTTCTGGTCCGAAATCGGAATTTTAGGGGCTGGAATAATGTTAGTTTTAGTGCTAAAGTTGTTCCTCGGATACCTGCGAGTCAAAAGTCAGGAAAACAAAAGGATGTATTTGATTTTAATGTCAGTTTTTGTCGTTATTCTTGTTCATGGTTTAGTCGACGTGCCGTATTTTAAAAATGATTTAAGTGTGTTTTGGTGGATGTTGTTTGGTCTAAGTGTGGTATTAATTAAAAGAAAAGAAATATTAATAAAGTAGAGATATGTTTCAAGAAGGAATGATGCCAACGGCGGCTGGTCCAAAAGATCCAGTCATGGAAGCAGCCGTTTACGCTGCACAAATTAAAGGACATGAAAAAATTAGAGTTTATCATAACGATGGACATGTTTTATTTGAGGGGACTCCGAGGGAAGTGGCAAATTTTTGGGGTATTGGTGGTTTAGCGCGAGTGGAGGAGGTTGGTTCCATTGCGGATGCCGAAGGGCAAACAATTGTTAAGATTAACAATACAAATGAATCAGGGTCTATTGCGAGAAATAAAGTTGAAATGATTATGGGTGCTTTAGCAATGGATATAGAAGATGCTGATATTGCTCAAGACCGTGCAGCCGGTTGTACATTGTCGCCAGAAGAACAAGAAGCAGAATTACGTCGTTGTTATTCAATTAAAAAACAGGTTGAAGCTAAACATGGAGAAAAGTTACAGGAACATTTACTTATGATGTCATTGGGAATTAACCCTGAAAATGAAGAACCGCTTTTTAGAACAGTTTCTGGTGAAGTTGGTCATAATTTTGAGGCACATGGTATCGAGAAAAATGATCAATTAGAAAAATTATTAGCCTTACTTGAGAATGGTATTAATAAAGAGAAACCATTCTCAACAGCGCCATTTGAATTACCTCCGACAGAACGAGGCGTAGCCATGGCTGAGCATAAAGTTGGTAGTGGGGTTTGTTATCAGAGCGGAATGGCTGTAGTCACTGGGGGTTACAGAGAAGGCTTAGTTGAGCGCGGCATTAAATACGTTTTTATCAATGATGTTTATGCAGAACTTTTGGCTCCACTGCGAAAATTATTTCCACAGTACAAAATTCATTTATTAAGTTTTCAAAAAGAAGTTTTGGATACGGAATTTGTTGAACATAATTAGCCATTCCAAAAGAATATGAACAAGATAATTTAAATTGGTGGTGCTCCAACAGTAGGGAAATCATTTGTTGCTCAAAAACTTTCCGAAGATTTGAAACTGCCTTGGATTTCGACTGATATTATCCGCACTATAATGCAGAAAACGGTTAAGAAAGTTGATTATCCAGACTTATTTTATCCTGCTATGGATGAAGCACAAGACTATTTAGGAAAAAAGAGCTCGCAAAAAATTGTTGATGATCAAAACAAAGAAAGCGCAGTGGTTTGGCGTGGTGTTGAGGCGATGATAAGAACTCAGGATACGTGGGAATCATATATAATAGAAGGCGTCGCTATTTTGCCAGAGTATGTCTCTCTCGTAAGCAAGGAAGTCGAGAACATTCAGCCTTTCTTTTTGTACGAAGAACGAGTAGAGCGGATTCGTGAAGTAATTTTTACGCGTGGATTATGGGACGAAGCAGATAAATATTCAAAGGAATTAAAAGAAAAAGAAGTTGAGTGGGTTCTTTTGTTCAATCAGTTCATTAAAGACGAAGCGACAAAATATGGTTTTCCATTAATTCAATACAAGGATGACGGTTCGTATTTTGAAGAGATAAAGAAGTTGTTCAAAGTGTTGTAATTGTTTACCCAGCACTTTAAGGGAACACTTAATAGTACAGGGTTATATCGCTTCGCTTGTAGTCAGTATCTTAAAATTAAAAAATATGGAGGCGTGGCTGAGTGGTCGAAAGCACCGCATTCGAAACGCGGCAGATCTTAACCGGTCTCAGGGGTTCAAATCCTCTCGCCTCCGCCATGAAGTACACACGGAGTGTGACTTCATGGTATACCATATTTGTTCAGATGTTTTGTAAAATAAATACATGAATACAAATCTTTTTAGAACAGAGGAAGAGCGAAAAGTCACTCTTACACCCAAAGAGCTGAAGAATATTCTTGGTGTTGATCCGCAGTTTGAATCTGTTTCCGAAGCGGTTTACTTTGATAACTACGATCTACCATGTCCAGTAAGGGTGAGCGTAACCACTAAAGACAAAAAAGTAGTAATGATAGTTCTTAGAAAGAATCGACACGGCGGTATAAAAAACGAAGTAAAAATCTTCCGCGCACTAAAAGAGTTTGGTCTTCCTGTCCCCGAAGTTCTAGTTGAACCTTTTAAAAATGAAGAAGGCGAGTATGTTGCTATTTTGTCGCTTTTACCAGGAGAAAATCTTCAGAAACTAGGAATGCGATCTGATGAAGGTTTAGCACAAGCAAAAGAATTGCTTGTGCAGGCCGTAATTACTCTTACCACCGCCACAGATTTTATTAGAAAACATGAAGTATCTAAGATTATTCCAAATATCTCATTAATGAAAGAGTTGGCAGACGTAAATGTTGAAGAAAATTCGTGGTTTAAGGAAGAAGTTTTTCAGACCGCAGTCGAAAAACTAAAAAGTATTCTTGAGGATATTACAACTCCGTTAGTACTTTCAAATGGAGATTATCAGCCAGGTAATTTTTTGGCAAAGGACGGAGAAATTACCGGTTTCCTCGATTTTGAATCGCTATCATTTCAAGACCCGCTAATGGGTTTTGTAAAATATCCGATTTATGATTTACTTCCATTATCTCGAACAGATGTAGTTAAAATATTCTTAGATAAAAAAGGATTTTCTGAAAAAGACTTTAGTTGTCGCTTGGCTTTGGGATGTTTGAAAGTTCTCAAAAAAGAAATTCCTGTTTCGGGAGGTGATGAAGAAACTCAAGAGTACAGAAATAGAACCCTGACCCTTCTGAAGAAAAGTTTGAACTCTCTATGAGAAAGTCACAAATAGATTAAATGATGACGTGGTTAACCAGAATTAAAATTAAAGTTAATTTATGAAACTCAACAGATTTTTACAAATTGGAATTTTTTGTGTCATTGTTGTGTTGGTAATAGGGGGAGTTTTTTATTTATCAACGAATAGCACCTCTTCCTCAATCGCCGCTATCATCGAAAATTCGCCGATGAACTTTATTTTTAAAGAAAAGATACCGGAAATAACAAAAACTGAAGCAGTGATAGTTTCTGTTGGTGACATTTTCATGCATGACAATAATTTATTTGCAGCCTACAACAAAACCACCAAAAAATATAACTTTGATTCTGTTTTTTCAGCAACTAATAATTATTTTAAAGATGCTGACGTCTCGACTACCTGGCTTGGTGCGGTTTATAGTCCAATAGGACCATATTTAGGCTACCCTTTATTTAAATCCCCGGTTGAGCTTATCGACACCTTACAAAACATTGAATTGGATGTGGCATTTAGAACCAATCACACCATGGACTTTGGTGTTAAGGGGTTGAATGAAACAACGCAAATTCTTAAAGATCACAATATCAACCAAGTGGCGGCGTATGATACAGAAGATTCCAGTAAAGAGATTTATGTTTATAAAAAAGATGATTTAAAAATTTCTTTCCTCGGATATATTTATGGTATGAACGGGTTGCCAATTAAAGAACCATGGATGATTAACTTGATCGATTTGGAAAAAATAAAAAATGATATTGCCAAAGCTAAAACACAATCAGACTTTGTTGTCGTGGCTCTACATTTTGGTAACGAATATCAGAGGTTTCCTAGCGATTGGCAAAAAGAAACCGCTCAACAAATTGCTGACTTTGGTGCAGACATGATTATTGGTTCTCATCCGCACGTTATGCAACCAGCAGATGTAATAACCGCAAGCGATGGAAGAAAAGTTTTTGTGGCTTATGGGTTAGGGAACTTTTACTGTGGTCAAAGAGAACAATTTACAGATGCTGGTATGGTATTACGATATACAATTGAGAAAACAGAGGGGAAGACAAGTTTAAAAGATGTTGCTTATGTTCCAACCTGGGTGGCGCAGTACAAAGAAAATGGCCGAACGCAGTTTAAGGTTTTACCAAGTAAGGAATATATAAAATTATACGAAGAGAAAAAGGCAGATTTTCTTTCTGTGGCGAATTACAATCGTTTAAAGCAAACTTATCAGGAAACAGTAAAACATTTGGATAATCTCAGAATTGGTTTTGTGGAATATCAGAAGTAATTATTCTAATATCATCTAAATTGGACTTTTTTATACAGTAATAGTTAAAATGATGTATATGAAAAATATACAAAAAGAACTGGTGCTCTTTGAGCGCTTTTACATTCGTCGTTGTTATGATGAAAAGACGGAAACATGGTATTTTTCGGTTATTGATATTATCGCAGCTTTAATTGAGCAAGCTGATTTTAAGTGCGCACAGAGTTATTGAACAACACTAAAAAGTCGTCTAAAGAAGGAAGGGAATCAGTCGGTCACAAAATGTGACCAACTGAAAATGTTATTTGGGTGAGAATTAAAAAATCACAGTCCATCATTTAATCATGTAAATCATAGTACCGAAAGAAGGGTTAAATATTGCCCTTGCCTCGCCAACCAGTAATTGATTCAATAAAAAGGTTAATTTGGAAATAATATATTATGGCACACGAAAAAATAGATTTAACAAAAAAAGAGCCAGTTACGGTTGAGCCAGAAGAAGGCGAAGCACAGGTTTGGGTTCAAGCGCAACCGCCCTGGGAAGATTTCGCTTCAGTCAATGTTGATGAAGACGCCAAAAGAAAAGAAGCCACACCAGAACAGGCTAAAGAAATGGACAAACGGATGGCGGAACTTGGCGTCGCTTTTGCAGGATCAAAATTAAATTGGCATTTGGATGGAGCTTTAAATATTTCATTATTAGCGGGAAAATATATTGGTTATCACAAAGACGTTGATGTGTCAGTCGAGCAAGGAGAGTTAGCACAACTTGAAGCTCAACTTTTTGACCATGGTTATGGTCTTTTTTTGTCTAGTACCAACGAAGAAACAGGTGAACGTCAATTACGCCGCGTGGGATTTAAAGTTTTTCAAGATTCTGAAAAAGAACATATGCTGATTGCAGCCATTGATGAACGCAGAAAGTTGCGCGAGGATAAGGCTTTGAATTTCGTAGATGTTCATGTGTTAGCTAGAAATGAGGCGGGGCTAGCCTTAGGTTGTTTGGATGTAGTAATCCCCGAAAAGTGGACCAAACCATATCCAGTTGAATTCAACGGCCAACAAATAAATTTATCGCATCCAGGGAAAGTACTTTATTATAAATTACATCAAGACAGAAATTATGATGTGACTGACGTTGAGCGGCTTATTAAAACAGGAAATTTAATGGTTGAAGATGTTGATGATGTCGGCGAAGTTTATGAAAAAGAATTTAAGGCAAATTTAGCAAGAGCACGTAAACGTTTTGCCCCAATCTCAGCAGAAATAAAATCTGGCACAACAGCAGAACAAATTGCTCAATTATTTTTTAATGATGAAGAATTTTCTCGCGCCGGCGAAGCGACAAGGCCGGCTTTTGTGGAATTGGGCAAGCAACTTATTGCTTCTGGCGATACTTCTGTCGAGAATATGATAAAAATTGCTGTGGGCATATTCAAAGCCGAGGAACAAAACGATCAAATACGGGAGAAGATTGCAAAAATTAGGAAAGATGTTGAGGTGCAGGCGGAGTTGAAAAATGTTCGAGAGCAAATGTCTAAATCATGATTTTTGTGATTATATGATTGCCATGATTAAGATAGGTTGTTGTATCGGAAAAAGTTTGAAATCATAATTATCATAAAAATCATAGTTAATCATAGTAATGGTAGTGTGCTTGAGTGAAATCATGGTAATCACAAAAATCATAGTTAATCATAGTAATGGTAGTGTACTTGAGTGAAATCATGGTAATCACAAAAATCATAGTTAATCATAGTAATGGTAGTGTTCCTGAGTAAAATCATGGTAATCATTTAATCATGTAATCATAGTAAGCGAAGCGCACATGCTCAAACAAATTGATCTTAATCAAAACAAAGTCGATTATACTCTTAAAGTCAGTAAACGTTCACGTCGACTGCGACTCGCAGTATATTGTGATGGTCAACTTGTTGTTACTGCCCCCAGATTCATGAGTCTACATTACGTCGAAGCGTTTATTTTACAAAAAGCTCAGTGGATTTTGAGTCGAATAGACTATTTTAAGAAATTTCCAGGCAAAGCCTTGGGGCGTTTAACGAAAAAAGATTATTTTGAACACAAAGCACCGGCCTTGATGCTTGTCCAGACTCGAATAGCGCACTTCAATCAATTCTATAATGTTAAAATAAACAGGATCAGCATTAAAAATCAAAAAACACGTTGGGGTTCGTGTTCCAAAAAAGGTAATTTGAACTTTAATTATAAAATAGTCTTAATGCCAACAGAAATGGCGGATTATATTATTGTACATGAGCTCTGTCATCTGATAGAATTTAATCATTCACGTAACTTCTGGGTTTTAGTCGCGAGGACTATACCAAGTCATTTGAAAATACGTAGGGAATTAAGAAAAGGGAACTTTAAAATTATTTAGCATCGGGAAAACTCGTCTAGATTATGCTTTTCATAATTATTTGATTACCATGATTAGGAAGAGAAAATCATGATAAACGAAAAATATCCCGAGAGCGAATTAACTGAAAAAATAATAGGTTGTACCATGGAGGTGCACAAGTATTTTGGTAATGGTTTTCAGGAAGTTATTTACCAAAGAGCATTGGCTATTGAAATGAGATCTCGGGGGCTGGTCTTTAGTCGCGAACATGAAATGGATATTTATTACAAAGGTACGCATATTGGAACAAGACGTGTCGATTTCTTTGTAGAAGATAAAATAATGGTTGAGTTGAAAGCCGTAATTACGCTAGAAGATGTTCATCTCGCACAAGCGCTAAATTATTTAGAAGCGTATAATATGGAAATAGGACTGTTGATAAATTTTGGATCAAAAAGTTTAACATTTAGAAGGTTGATGAAGAAGAAACGAAAAATTAATCCATCGGAAAAACTCGTCTAAATCATGATTTTTGTGATTATATGATTACCATGATTACAACAAGCAGCTTTGTTGTGAAATCACAGTCATCATAAGAATCATAGTTAATCATAGTAATGGTGCTGTCCTCGAGCTAAATCATAGTAATCACACAAATCATAGTTAATCATAGTAATGGTGGTGAGGTGCTCGAGCGAAATCATGGTAATCATCTAAATCATAGTTAATCATAGTAATGGTAGTTGGGTGAATAAATTAAAATCATAGTTATCATTTAATTATAGTAATCATAGACAAAGTATGGAAAACACAAATGTGAATCAACCGGTAGTCGAGAAAAAATCGTCGCATAAAGTTCTTTGGGGTGTGTTGTGCTTAATTGTTCCTTTCTTGTTGTTTGTTCTGACCTTAAGTGCCTACGCTATTGTTGCCTTTATATCTCAGCAATCTGCCGTTGAGCCTACTGATACGATACAAAAGGTACAAATGGGTTTAGGTATTTTTGGCATGGTAGACTTTCTTGCTTTCATCGTAGGCATTCCTGTGGGCATTGTTTTGTTAGTGAAGAGTAAGAAATCTTAGTTTATAATTTAATCATGGTAATCATATAAATCATGTTAATCATAGTAATGGTGTTTGAGCGAAAATCATAGTAATCACATAAATCATAGTTAATCATAGCTTTATGACGGTTTGGGATAACATCTACAAAAATTATCAAAAAGGCGGCGACGCTTGGGCAACTCTTTCGGAAGAAATTCACCCTCTATTTAAAGAATTTTTGGAGAAAGAGAATTTTGATCTTAAAAGTATTTTTGATATTGGCTGTGGAACCGGTAAATATTTAGAATTTTTAAAAGCTTATGGTTTTAAAACAGATGGAATTGATTCGAGTGAAACAGCAGTTGAAATGACAAAAGAAAAGCTTAGTTCCGATTCTGTTGTCACTTGTACTAACATGTTTGAGTTTGCTATCCCGCAAAATAAATATGATTTAGTTATTTCTATTGCTACAATTCATCACGGGACCAAGAAACAAGTTCAGGGTTTGATCAATAAAGTTTATGCGGTATTAGTCGAAAGTGGTAAAATCTTTATGACCTTGCCCGATATTGAAAGCACCAAGAAATGGAATACCTTTAAAGATCATAAAGAAGTCGCGCCAGGAACCTTTGAACCACTGGCTGGTCCGGAACAGGGTTTGCCACACAGTTTTTATGCCAAAGAAGAAATTGAAGAATTGTTTTCACGATTTACAAATGTGCAGATAGATTTGGATGATAGAGGGCGGTGGATTATAAGAGGAATAAAATAACAAATATGAGTCAATTTGATTTTCCACCACAAGAAAAGCCTCTAGGTGAGTCAGGTGCGACAATTAGTGTAGAAATTCTTGAGCAGATTAAAGAAGATTTGCGTGATTTATTTCGTAGTGCCGATGATCCAACTGCTATATTATTACAAACTATGGAATCTGAAGAATTTAAAGCAGTAGTCCCATCCGAACTGATTAATGATGTGAGAGAGAGACTACAAGCACTTACCTTTGAGAATGAAGATGATTTCGTAACTAAAGTAATTAGTGTTATAACGCCGGTATTAAAAATAACAAAACGAGGGAAAACGGATATTATTAAACAAGTTGGAAGAGAAATGTTTACACCGGCTGATATAGAAGCAACAAGTGCTATTATTAAAGAAAGCGGTGCAAAAAAAATTTATGTCGTGGGGAACACTGGGTCTGGCAAAACAACCTTTGCGAGGGAACTTTCTCGAGAAGTTGCTTACAAAAACATAGACATAGATCAGTGGTTTCAAATTTTTCGCCAAGAACAAAAACACGAAGCGACAGGTTTGAAGGAACTTGTAGCTTATATTCTTGAAAAAGAGAAGCCGCCTTTTATTATTAACCATGCCGATTTATTAAGACAAGATTTAATTGAAGATGCTGATTTAGTAGTTTTTCTTAATCCTAAAAAAGAAGAACAATTGAAAAGTCATCAACTGCGAACTGAAAGTGGTGCCGAGGGAGAATGGAAAAATGTCAGCACCGATGATTACGAGCTAATTGCGGCACAAAATATTGCTAAATTAGAACTTTTAGGAGGAGAAATTAAATATCAGAATGAAAAATCTGGGACTTCTGTTCTTGTGATAGGATCCAATTAGGTTTTATCTTTTTCTAAGGAATATGACCAAATAAATTTTTGTGCTATTTCTGAAGAAGTTTTTCATGATTAAAAAATCATAGCCCATCAAATAATCATAGTAATGGTGCTTGAGCGAAATCATAGTCCATCATTTAATCATAGTTAATCATAGTAATGGTGGCTGTGTGTTCGAGCGAAATCATAGTAATCACACAAATCATAGTTAATCATAGTAATAGTGCTGTCCTCGATCTAAATCATAGTCATCACATAAATCATAGTTAATCATAGTAATGGTCACAATCACAAAAGCTCACCCAGGCGCCGAAAAGCAGATTTCTGCTTTAGCCGATGATTATTGTCTAAAAGATAAAACAGAAAAAATCAGTAATTCTGGTTTTATTGTTTTTCCTAAACCGCCAGCCAAGTTTTTGAAGCGGATTAATCATTGTCAGTATTTTTATGTGGCTAAAGAAGGGCACAAGTTAGTGGGATATTTATTGGCTTATACATTGAAAGAAATGGAAGATCTGAATGAAAACTTTTCTTATTTTGATGATCTCAAAAATGCGAGCGAAGGCAAGGATATAGTTTTTTTAGATCAAATAGTAGTTAGTCGAGAGTATACTGGTCGTGGTCTTGGACAAAACTTATTAGATCATTTACTAAGCAACTTGAAGGATAAACATGTTTTTGGATTTATACTTCATGCACCAACTAGAAATCAAAGATCGATAAATTTTTTTCAATCAAAAAACAACTGGCAGTTAATTAAAGAAGTAAGTATCGAAGGCATGCTCTGTGGGCTTTACGGTTTCAAATATTAGTTGATAGAAAATCATGGTAATCATTTAATCATAGTTAATCATAGTAATGGTGGCGTTCCTGAGCTAAATCATGGCAATCATTAAATCATAGTTAATCATAGTAAGGGTGCTGTTCCCGAGCTAAATCATAGTCATCACAGAAATCATAGTTAATCATAGTAATGGTGCTGTTCTCGAGCTAAATCATGGCAATCATTAAATCATAGTTAATTATGGTAATGGTGATGTGTCTGAGCTAAATCATGGTAATCACACAAATCATAGTTAATCATAGTCCCGATAGTTAAGTTTTTATGAACATACTTTTATTAATCATTTTTATCTTCGCCATCACCTTCGCCTACGCTGGCATTCGTGGCGCACCTTGGGCACCAACGAAAAAAAATGATGTACCGCGATTCTTAGAATTAGCTGATATCAAGGGTGGCGAAAAGGTTTATGATTTAGGTTGCGGTGACGGTCGTTTGCTTTTCGCAGCAGCAGAAAAAGGCGCGGAGGTCATTGGCTATGAGATTTCTTTGTTGCCTTATTTGATTGCGAAGATTAAGCAGTTTTCATTTGTGAAAAAAGAGCATACTCGGATATTTTTTAAAGATTTTTGGCATGTTAATTTAGCTGAGGCTGATCTTGTTTATTTTTTTCTTATGCCCAAAATTTATGACAAACTTAAAGCTAAGTTTGAAAAAGAATTAAAACCAGGTAGTCGCGTTATTGCTTATGTTTGGCCGATTGAGGGTTGGACACCGATTAAGGTTAGTACTCTCGAAAATGCACAAAAGATTTATCTTTATAAAATAAAATAAAATAAAATAATTAATTGACCAAATGGAAAAAGGAAATAAATATTGTCATGATTGTGGCCAACCAAAAGTTGAACACATTAATACCTGGATGGAAGAATTGCTAGGTCGTGTTTTGCCATCATTAAAATTACCAAAAAAGTTGGAAGAAATTTCTGATATTATTATTGAAAAGATTTTTACTCTTTCGAAATTGGCGAGGTTTACAACTGATTTTACTTCGGCAGACATTCAACTCCGCTCATCTTGTTTTATGGCTGAAATGAGGCCACGCGGCGCAGTTTTTTATGCTACTAAAACTTCTTATGGCTTTACTAATTATTTTAAAATGGAAGTTGCAGATAAAATTTTTAGGTTCGAGACATTACCCCTAGCAAAGTTCGAAAGTAAATACCCCGCGAAGCTTGTGGATGACAAAGAATTAGCCAAACGTCACTGCCAAAACGGAGGTTTTCCCATAGCCGAAGGACGGGTTTTTTGGTTTTGGCAGAAAAAGAAGGCCATGGAATTTGCTCGTCAAGTCGGTTTCCCTTTGGTTGTTAAACCGCGCAGTGGCTCTGTCAGTCGTCACGTCACAACCAATATACAAAATGACGAGCAGCTAGAAAAAGCTATTCGTCATAGCATCAGTTATTCTCCATCTTTTATTATTGAAAGATTTATGGCTGATACTTCAGTGTATAGAGCCACAGTAATTGATTTTGATTTTGTGGCCTGTATTAAACAGGTGCCCGCAAATATTGTCGGCGATGGGATATCGACTATACGTGAACTCATCAATCAAAAGAATAATGATTCACGTAGGGGTGACCCAAAACAAAAGCAATTAACGCTTTATAAATTGGTGGAAAATGAAACGACCCAAAAGTTATTAGATGAAAAAATGTATGACGATGGTACTATTTTAGCAAAGGACGAGAGTTTCTTTCTACAAAACAATCCATTTTTGAAACTTGGTGGTGATCTTGTTGAAGTTACGCCTATTGTTCATCCGGACAATCTGCAATTATTTAGAGACTTGGCGCGTCATTTTGATATTCGTTTAACAGGGATAGACTTTTTGGTGAATGATATTTCAGTCTCCTGGAAAGATCAACCTTGCGCAATTCTAGAATTAAACAGTGCACCTTGCATTGAGTTACATCATTATCCATCTTCTGGGGAGCCGACCAACCCGGCTGGCGCCTTGGCAGATATGTTTTTTAAATATTACCTATGATAAGTTTATTTTTTTCAGTTTTTTTGGCAGCCATTATTGTTATTCTGTTCATCTTTTGGTTGATTTTTATGGTCGATTCTGTTACTCGCGGACATGACTTACCAACGGGACGAAATCAAAGAAAAGAAATCTTTAAAATTATTTCAGAACAGAAGACAGCTCAAACTTTTTATGATTTAGGTTGTGCACACGGGGCATTGGCTGTGCGGATAAAAGGGAAATTTCCAGCTTTGTCAGTTTATGCCATTGATATGGGCTCAGTACGTATCTTCTTTGCTAAAATCAGGGCGTTTGTTTTAAGAAAAAAAGTAAATTTTATTTGTGCTGACATTTTCAATGTTGACTTAAGCCAAGCTGATATTGTCTACACCTACCTTTGGTATGATATTATGCCAGCCTTAGAAAAAAAGCTTCAAAAAGAATTAAAACCTGGTGCGATTGTCGTTACGAATACTTCAAGTTTTCTGAATTGGAAACCAATAAAAGAAATAGCCCCACCGGACAAAGCTTCGCAAAAAGTAAATATTGAAACTTTGTTTGTCTATCGAAAAGAATAAAAAAACCCCGCTAACAGTGTCGACCGAAAGCGGGTTTTTTATTTCCAATTGTCGCGAAGAGAGCGGCTTGCCCTGAAGTCAAACGCAGTTTGTACTTCAGGGGCGTTGTTGTCTATTCCAGCGGTCCGAAGCTGAGATCTTCGCCGCAGTAGGGACAGTTCTTGACCGCACCGGGCAGGCAGGCGAGCTTCGTCTGTTTTGCCCTCGGACCGGAGATGTCGATCCAGATGAGCGGTTCACCTTCGGGCGACCAGACGATCCTGTCGACCAGCCTGGTGAATCTGGGGAAGCCGCCTTGCTTCGGGGTGAGGCTGGCTTGGGCTTCGAGCGCCCGCATGTTTTTGCAGCGATGCAGGTAGCTGCCATCGGGATGGAGGGTCCAGACCGCGTTGTGCAGTTCCCACTCTTTTTGGAGCAGTTCGATGTACGCCCCGTGATCGAAGCCCAGGTGCGTAGGTACTTCGAACAAGGGGATGAACATGGGATTGACTTGAAGTGTGTTCAGCCATTTTAGCTCGGGCTTGGTTTCCAGGTCGAGGCGCAGGACCATCGAAAGCCGCCGCTTGTCTGTGCGCTTATCGCGATACAGATCCGAGTGGAAGTACTGCTTGGCCCAGAGCTTGGGGTCTATCTCGAGACCGAAAGTTGCGGCCAGACGCGTGGCTGTCTGGTTGATGTCATGGTCGCAGAGGCTTTCTTCGACAGCTGGTTTGCTGACAAAGCTGCGACGCTGACTGACTAAATTCCCGGTTGCGAACTCGGTCGTAGGCAGACAGTGCAAGTGCATCGGCAGGTTCACCAGGGACTCGAATTTGGGCAGAACGAGCAGGATCTCTGGGGTCTTGGTCCGGAACTTGCGGGTTACCATGATGGACAGGTCTAGCACCAGTGGTGTGAGTCTTGCTTTCTTGCTTGTCATGATGGGCTCCTTCATGCCCAGTTGGACATTTCAATTTAGCAAATTATTGCTGTTCCGTCAACTCCATCCGATTTGCTCCATCCGATTTGCGAGCCTGCCTGCCGGCAGGCAGGGAGCACCTTTGTTAAGAAAGCGACGTTTACCCTGCACCTAAAGGGCACACTTTATGGTACAGGGCGGCAATCTCTTAATCAATCCCAAGGAAGCAATCTCCGACATCTTGATGATCGTTAGTTAGTAGGGGCTCAAGATATTGAGCCCCTGGATCTAAATTATCTTTGCCGTTTACCCCGAATCCAAAGGTCATTGCGAACCCAGCTCTGGGCAGGGGTGAAGCAATCTACCAATTCTCAATGATTTTGTTCTGCTAGAGAACAAAAGCTTTTTATCGCTGTTATTTATGATTGTTTCATTTTCTTGTTCCTCATAATGCGGTAAATGAAAATGTCATAGGGGTTCAAGACATTGAGCCCTCATGGAGTTTTGGTCAAAAATACATTTTTCTGGTATAATTTTGTTTGTAGAAGAGTTTGTAGGGGTTCAAGATATTGAACCCTGCCACAAACAACATTTCAATATTTTTATTAAAAATTATTTTTAAAATTTATGTCCTTAAACTTCCTTAAAGATTTTTACCACAATGTTCGTAATACCTTTATCTGGTTCGTTGTCTATTTTTTTCTCCAAGCCATAATTTGGATCGCTCTCGCAATTTTAATCCTTGTTTACCCGCAGGCGCTCTACGTGTTAGCTGCGGTTTTCTTTTTTATACTTGCGGTCGTCAGTTTTTATTTCGCTTGTGTGGTTATCAAATACGCACGTAAAATTAAAAAATTAAAAGATGCCTTAACTGGAGATTTACTCGATTAAGTATGTCTATTATCAAAAAGCTCGTTATTCCGGTCGCTGGTTATGGCACTAGATTTTTACCAGCCACTAAAGCACAACCAAAAGAGATGCTGCCAATTGTCGATAAACCGATCATCCAATATGTAGTCGAAGAGGCAGTTAAATCTGGAATTACAGACGTTATTTTAGTAACCGGAAGTGGTAAACGCGCCGTAGAAGATCATTTTAGTTATAATTTTGAAATTCAGCATTTTTTAAAAAGTGTTGGCAAAGAAGAAGATAGGGAAGCTTTGAAAAAAATTGCAGACATGGCCAATTTTATTTTTGTGCGTCAAAAAGGACCTTATGGTAATGGCACTCCAGTCCTGTGTGCCAAAGCTATCATCGGAAATGAGCCCTTTGCTGTTGTTTGGGGTGATGATTTTTGGCAGTGTCCCAAGGAACCACAAATCAAGCAACTTATGAATGTTTTTGAAAAATATGGCGATCCTGTTTTAACGGCTAAGGACATTTCACGGGCTGATACTAGCAAGTATGGGGTTATTGATGGTGTTGATTTGGGTAACGGAGTTTTAGAAGTTAAAAAATTGGTTGAAAAACCAGGCCCAGAAAAAGCACCTTCACTCGTTGGTTCTTTTGGTGGTTATATTTTAACTCCAGATATTTTTGAAGCACTCGAGAATACAAAGCTCGGCAAGGGCGGCGAACTTTGGCTCGTTGATGCGATAGTTAAGCTTATGAAAAAGCGTCCGGTCTATGCCAAAAAAGTTGTAGGTAAATATTATGATACAGGGTCAAAAATAGGTTATCTTTGCGCGAATGTGGAATTTGCGTTGCAACGGCCAGATCTGAAAAAAGATTTCAAAAAATATTTAAAAAGCTTAAATATAAAATAGTATGGTCAAACGAGGGGTTTTTAAAATGGCATTAGTGTCTTTGATTGTTTTTGTTCTGCTCGTTACTACTGGTTGCGCTACGAAAGGCGGCACAACGGAAGCCAAAAATGCTTATAAACCGGTTAAATTAGAATACTG
The DNA here is from genome assembly GCA_000996245.1 of Parcubacteria group bacterium GW2011_GWA2_40_23. Classification (GTDB taxonomy): domain Bacteria; phylum Patescibacteriota; class Patescibacteriia; order UBA11705; family JABHMO01; genus GWC2-39-14. The sequence continues at coordinate 39,215 of LBYP01000003.1, forward strand.
GAGTGTCTGGAATGATGAAGCTGATGTAACACTTTTGATTAATGCTTATAGAAAAGTTCATCCCAATGTTACTATTAATTATAAAAAATTCCGCTACGAAGAATATGAACGCGCCTTGCTCGAGGCTATGGCTGAGGATAGGGGGCCAGATGTTTTTTCGATTCATAATACTTGGATGAGAAAATATAAAACAAGACTTTTGCCAGCACCAACATCAGTTAGTCTCCCCTATAAATATATGTCTGGTTCTATTAAACCAGAAGAAATAGTCGAGTTGCGACCCACCACAATTGTTTCTGCCAGTAGTGTGGGGAAAACCTTTTTAGATGTTGTTGCTCCTGATGTTGTGATGCCATATAATACTGCCCCAACTACCACGGGAACGAAACCAGTCTATGAAAATAAGGTTTTTGGTTTGCCACTTAGTGTTGATACCTTAGTTCTCTATTACAATAAAGATTTATTAAACAATGCGGGTATAATTTCTGCTCCAGCAGATTGGACAGAGTTCCAAAATCAGGTTAAGAAAATTACTAAAATTGATAAGGAAACTGGTGACATTATATTGTCAGGTGCTGCTGTCGGCGCGGCTGACAATGTTGTGCGCAGTACCGATATTTTAGCCTTACTCATGATGCAAAATTTAGCACCCATGTTAGATGAAACAGGTAATGCTTCTTTTGATAAAATACCCAGAGGTTATCCTGAAATAACAATCCCACCAGGCCTGGGCGCACTCGAGTTTTACACTCAGTTTTCTTCGCCTCTTTATGAAGGTTATTGTTGGAATAATAAAATGCCGAATAGTTTAGAAGCTTTTATTAAAGGCAAAACAGCTTTTTTCTTTGGTTATGCCTATAATCGTGCGGAGATTGTAAGCAAAGCTCCGAAGTTAAATTTCAGTATCGCGCCGGTGCCACAGGTTAGCGAGGCGCAAAAAGTTAATTATGCTAATTATTGGGTAGAATCTGTTTCTAACAAAACCAAAGTAAAAGATTATGCTTGGGATTTTGTTAATTTTATCACCCAAGAAGCAAATGTTGAAAAGTATTTAGATCAATCTAAAAAACCAACAGCTCTCCGTTCAACAAAATTAATTAACAAGCAATTGGCCAGTCCAGCCACAGAAGTTTTTGCTGATCAATTGTTGACTGCTAAGAGTTGGTATAAAGGCATGAATCCTGAGGCTGCCGAGCAGGCATTTAAAGAAATGATTAACGTTGTTTTAGATAGTTCGCTTGATACCCAAAAAGCATTGAAACAGGGCGTTGCTAAAGTAGATCAATCAATTTATTCAAAATAAATATGCAGAAAACGATTATTGTTGTTGTCCTGAGTCTCTGTGTTTTTTCTTTAGCTACACCGGTTTTTGCTTTCCCCACTTTAGTGCCAGTTGAATGCTCTGGAGATGCTTTGCTTGATAATCCCTCAACGGCAGAAAAAGAATGTGAACAATGTGACTTGGGAAAAGAATCAGGTCCACAATGTTGTTGTAATCTTAGCTCTGTTGAACGTATTGCAGTTAATGTCATGCAAATTATTTTGGGCATTGCTGGTTCATTAGCCTTGCTAACATTCGTTGTGGGCGGGGTTTTGTATATGACCTCTGGCGGTGAACCGGCTAAGGTCAGTAAGGCTACAACAATGTTGAAAACCGCAGTTATTGGTATTGCCATTATTCTTTTATCTGGAATTATAATTCAAACACTACTCCGAAAATTAACTGGTACATAAAATATGAAGAAACTTTTTGTTATTTTTGCACTGATATTTTTATTTTGTTCTTTGGCTACTGTTGTTTTTGCTGGTGAAAAAGCGGCTATAGATGCGGCTATAGACAAAATAGATGTTGGTTTTGGTTCCGGTATTGTCACGGCCAAAGGGGGCGATCCCAGCACGGTAACTCAAGAATTAATTGGTAATGCCATCAAAATTCTCCTGGGGATAATGGGTTCTGTTGCTTTGTGCATTTTCATTTACGGTGGTATAATATGGATGACAGCCGGAGGCACACCGGAGAATATTACTAATGCGCAAAACACAATGATTTGGGCAGCAATAGGTCTATTTGCTATTTTTGCTAGCTACATGATTATCAATTTCTTAATAGGTTCACTGACGTTTTAACAAGTTTAAATAAAAATTAATAATTAACTTTAAGCACATGCTAAACGTACAAAAAGTTAAAAACATTGCTCGCCTAGGTGTTTTTGCTTTGGCTATTTTGACTCTCGTTGTGCCAGTAATTCTTCCGTTTGTTACAGCATCAGCTGCAGTTGAGGATTTCGGACTATCAGATGTAAGCACTAGCGCTGGTTTGAAGAATGCTGACCTTAAAGCAACTATTGGTAAATTACTCAAGGTTGCTCTAGGCTTCTTGGGTATTATTGCTGTCATCATTGTTTTAGTTGGTGGTTTTAAGTACATGACAGCTGGTGGTGCAGAAGAAAAAGTTGGTGATGCTAAGAAGTGGATTGTTTCTGGTATCATTGGTTTAGCGATCGTTTTGAGCGCCTACGCCATTACTTCTTTCGCACTTACACAATTTACAAAAGCATTAACTGATGCTGGCGCACCTAAGGTTGAGTAATTTTTTAGTTTGTCCCTCGCCTTTAGCGAGGGACATGACACGAGTTAATTAATAAATTTAATTGATTCGTGTCATGTATGAAAAAGACCATTTATTTAAGTATAATTTTTATTGCTATATTGACTTTGTTTGCTGCACAAGCAGTTTTTGCAGGTGACCCGCCAGCAGCAGCAAGTACTTTACGCAAAAGTCTCGACACAGCTGCGACCGAGCCAGGGCTTATTCCAACTAGCGGAGTTACAGACATTCCAAGTATGGTTGGTAAAATAGTGAGTGTGGCCTTGCAATTTGTTTCACTGTTATTTTTGATAATAATTGTTTACGCTGGTATTCGTTGGATGACGGCCAATGGTGACCCCGGAAAGGTAAAAGAAGCGCGCAGTTGGATGATCCATGCGGCCATAGGTCTACTTATAACCCTCATGTCTTATCAGGTAGTGGCTTATATAATCGACAAGATTGTAATTCAATAGTGTTAGCCGTATAAAAAGTATGAAAAAGGTTTTAATTTATTTCTTACTATTATCAGTTTTTTGGTGCGCAGGTGTGGCTTATGTCTCGGCTGCCACAGCGCAAGATATTGCCAAGGGTGGTCTTGATGCTACTAATGCTAAGGTGGGGTTAGCGGAAGGCGACCCTGCTACAACTATTGGTGCGGCACTGGGCGTTCTGTTGAACATATTGAGTTTAATATTTTTAATAATTTGTGTTTACGCTGGGGTTACGTGGATGACAGCTAGTGGCGAAAAAGATAATATTGCTAAAGCCAGATCCATGTTGATTCAAGGTTCTATAGGTCTTGCAGTAACGCTTGCAGCTTACGCCTTTACTGCGTTTGTGGTTGATCGTATAAGTACAGCTGTAATAAAATAGTGATATGAAAAACTTTATTTATAATCCACGTAATTTGAAAATCTTAAGCTTATTATTTATTATTGTTTGTAGTTTTGTTTTTGCTAGTGTTGGTCAGGCGGGGCTCGATTTAAATGGTCCACTAGAAAAGGCAGGTAAGGGTATTTACGGAGCAGATGCCTTGCCCACAGCAGATCAAATGCCGATTACTATTGGTAAAGTTATTGGAGTAGTTCTTTCCTTAGTTGGTATAATTTTGGTAATCATAATCGTTTATGCCGGTTTTACTTGGATGACTGGTGGTGGTGATCCAGAAAAAATTAAAGATGCCAAGAGTTGGATGCTTAATGCCGTGATTGGTTTGTTGATTTGCCTCGTTGCTTATAGCTTGTCATCTTTCGTGGTGACTAAAATTTTTGAAGCAACAACTGCCACTAAGACACCATGAAAAAAATAGGTTTTAAATATTTAATTAATTTTAGTATGATGAAAAAATTCTTCTCTTTGTCATTATTATTGATAATGACAGCCATCCTTGTATCTAATCTTTGGGTGGTCCCCGCTGTTTCAGCTAGTAATCTTCAATCCAACATACAAGGCAGTATGGACCAGGTGACAAAGGCAGCTGGGTATGGAGATGCTACAACCGGCATATCAGATTTGCCAACAATGGTAGGTAATATAATTGGTATTGGTTTAGGTCTCCTTGGTATGGTCATGGTGATAATTATTATTTATTCTGGTTACCTTTGGATGACTGGTGGTGGTGACCCAGAAAAAATTAAAGATGCTAAGAGTTGGATGTTAAATGCAGTAATTGGTTTAATTATTCTTTTAGCTGCTTATTCGATTTCAGACTTTGTTATCTTAAAGGTTTTTTGCGCCACAAGCGACAATACTGCTGCTGGTTGCTAGTTCAATTACTTTATTTAAAAAGCTCCCCTCCAAGCATGGAATAGGGGAGCTTTTTGCTTGCCCAGCAGTCAAACAAAGTTTGTACTGCTGGGTTGTCCGCCAAAGACGGACTATATAAAGGACAATGACTAAAGCAATTATTTCATTAATTTTTTGAATTTTTCTACCAAGTCTACTGGTGCTGGGTCTATCTTATATAATAAGGCCAAGTAATAGGATGTCCAAAGACCCAGTTGTAGTGTCGTTACTAGTTTATAAAGAGCAGAACCTTTCAACATTTCAATATTTTGCACATTTAACTTTTTGCCTAGCAACTTTGTAAAAATTTGTGTACGTTTTATATTGCGTGAATGTTCATCTGGATCAGTAATAATGAATGTTTTGTACTTTGTCAGCAAGTGAGTGAAGCCAACCATTTCATTGTGATTCATTTCAGGAAAAACATTCCAAAAACTTTGTGTCTTGGCATTTTCATTAAAATTTATCTTCCAAACCATAGCCGTGTATTTCCACTTATTCGTTGTGTAGACTAATACAACCTTGTCTTTGGCTGCCTTAGCTAGTTTTTGTGCTTTCATTTCGAGAGAACTGACGACTGATTGAGCTTTATTAATGTCTTTAATAAAAGGCTTCTCGTCTAATTTGATCAATTTGCTGTTTACCAGAACTTTTAGCAAGGCTCCCACGTAAAAGCCATAAGCCATGCGTGGCTGCTTAGCATCAGGGATCTGAATAAAAGCATATTTTTTCTTGGCAGCTATTTTTTTTAGTTCTCCGGTATGTGCCAAGACTACAATATTTTTTAAACCACGTTTTTCAGCTTCTTTTAAACAAGCCAGAATTTCTTCAGTATTACCAGAATAGGAATTAAAAAAACCGCACCAAGTTTTGTCGGTTGCTTTTGGCAAAACATAGTCGCGGTTTATTTTTATGGAAGCGTGAAAATCTATTTTAGCAGTCGAAATGTATGTTTTTAAAAGATTCGCTGGTAAAGCGGAACCGCCCATGCCACAAAACACAATTTTTTTAGTGTCTGTAGGAATTTTTATGTCGGTAGAATTGTAGCCATCAAGAAATTGTTGTGGCAAGCCGTTGATGATCGCGTGCAGATTTTGGCTATCTAGCTTTTTGGACATAAATTATCAAAACATAAATAAACTTAATATAAACTTATCAGATATTATTAAATGATTCAATTAACTTATACACACGAAGAAGGAAACAAACAATCAATTAATCAATAAAACAAAAAGCAAAATCAATGGTACGTGTAAGTCGCGACTTACACGTACGGGATTGCTAATCACCCGTAGGTGCAGGTCGCGACCTGCACCTACGGGAAGGATGAATCCACTCGCAAAAAGAGCCTTGATTTTATGCCTGAATTTTGGTATGGTGTGAATGTAATTTAGAAGATTCAAAAGGGGTGATTAACTATTAATCAGGCTATTTTTTATGTCAGGACACAGCAAATGGGCCACAACCAAAAATGCTAAAGCCGCTGCAGACGCAAAACGTTCTAGTTCGTTTACAAAGCTTTCAAAAAATATTTCTATTGCCGCTCGCAAGGGGGGTGATCCGGATACAAATTTTTCGCTTCGTCTGGCTATTGATAAGGCCAAAGAAGGTAATATGCCGAAAGAAAATATTGATCGTGCTATTAAACGAGGAACGGGTGAACTCGAAGGAGCAACATTAGAAGAAGTCATGTATGAGGGTTATGGACCGAGTGGAGTGGCTGTTCTGGTTGAAGCAGTGACAGATAATAAAAATAGAACTACACCAGAGATCAGATCTCTTTTAACTAGAGCTGGTGGTTCTCTGGGAGCTCAAAATGCAGTGCAGTGGATGTTTGAACATAAAGGTGTAATACGCGTGAAGAGTGAGCAGATTACTGATAAAGATAATTTTTTATTGTCAGTTATTGATTTTGGTTCTGAAGATGTAATTGAAGAAGATGGCGGATTTACCGTCCGCTGTGCATTCTCTGATTTTGAAAAAGTAAAACGTGGAATAGAAGCTTTGGGTTTGAAGGTTGATTATGCGGAAGTTGAATGGGTGGCTAAGGATTTAGTGGAGGCAGCACCGGAAGCGCAAGAAAGTGTGAATTCATTAGTTGACACATTGGAAGCGCAGGATGATGTTAATGGAGTCTATACTAATCTTAAATAAGTGTGAGTACTAAAAACAAAATTATTCTGGGTATTGATCCAGGATATGGACTCACCGGGTACGGGCTTATAGTCGTTGCGGGGTCTCGTATTAAAGCTCTTGATTATGGCGTTATCGAAACTTCGAATCAGGATGAATTTCCTGGACGCTTAAAAACTTTACATCAAGAACTCACTAAAATAATTAAAAAATATAAACCAGACATTGTTGCTGTTGAAGAATTATTTTTTTATAAGAATGTAACAACAGCTATTAAGGTTGGTCAGGCACGTGGAGTTATTATTCTGTCAGCCGTTTTGGCACACGTACCAGTTGTTGAGTTTACTCCGTTACAGGTTAAGCAAGCCATCTCTAGTTATGGTCGTGCAGGCAAAAATCAAGTTCAGCAAATGGTCAAAGTGTTTTTATCATTAGATAAAATTCCTAAACCAGATGATGCGGCGGATGCTTTGGCGGTGGCTATTTGCGCAGCCAATTCAGTCAAGTTTTTGAAAAAGATTAGCCAATAATATATGCAGATGTTACAGAATATCTCTGGAGGAGTTCGAACCTCATATGGGGTTAAAAGAGAAGGGAAAACAGAGTTTGTTATTGTGGCTCCGCATGCAGGTGGAGATGATCGTTGTACGGGTAAGATTGCGCGTCTTATTGGAAAACAATTAGAAGCTGGGATAGTCATTAATAAGTTCTTTTTTAAAAAAACAAATTCACGTGCTGAGAAATTACCAGATAGAGCTATAGATTTTAATCGTTTGTATTGGAGTAGTCGTCAAGGAAAATATATTTGGAAAAAGCAATTTCCAGCCATGAAAGAGTTTTACACAGACATTGGGAAATTTTGCGATCGAGTAGCAGAAAGAAGTCATAAAAAAGCAGTTGCAGTGTATATACATGGAATGAATATCCCTCGTCTAGGAATTGATATCGGAGTAGGTATGAAGGCGAAGGGGAAGGGTTTTAGGTTCGAAGGTAGTTTAAAAAGTCCCTATTATTGTTCTGGTGTTGCCACTCTTCAACTAAGTCAGGTAAAAAAAATAAAAAAGTTACTTGAGACGGGAATCATGAATAAGTATGGTTTGATGGTCGGAGTTGGTAAGCATTATCCGGCCTGGAGTAAGCGCATCGCAGTTCAATTTCATAAAACAGCTGGTAGAGATGATTATGCCCTTCAACTGGAGATTGATAAGGAGCTTAGAAATAGTCCTGAAGATTTAGTCTATATATCAAATTTAATAAGTGAATCATTAAAAAATACATTTTGTTAATTCCTATGAAAATTCATGCTCTCGTATTCGGTCGTCCTAATAAAATAGGACAAAACACAAAAGCCAACCTTGATTTGTTAAGTGAATCAGCGATTAAACTTGGTCACACACTAGAAATAATTCATGACTATGATTGTCAGATGGTTTTTGGTAAAAAACCACGACTTTTAATTAAGAATCATAAGCTTGAAAATGTAAATGTGTTGATTGTTCGTGCAAACCCGAGTGGGAAAAACTTGGAATTTAGAAGTTCAATTATTAAACAGTTTGAAGTGATTGGCATTCCGGTCATCAATAATGCCTTGGCTGTCATGTATGCCAAAAACAAAATGAAGACCTTACAGCTTTTGACTAGAAAAAAAGTTCCAATCCCAAAAACATATGTGGTTTTTCATTCCCAGTATATTGATGATGTTATCGAAGGGATTGGCAAGTTTCCTGTGATTATAAAATCAGTTAGTGGTTCTCATGGCAAGGGCGTTTCTATCGTCGAAAGCAAACGTGCTTTAATTTCTATTATTGATATGATTACTAGGGAGGACGCCTCCGAGCCAGTTATTGTTCAAGAATATGTAAAAGAATCAAAGGGTAAGGATATTAGAGTTTTTATTGTGGGTAAGAATATTGTCGGCGTCATGGAAAGAATTGCCACAAAACGCGGGGAATTCAGATCTAATTTCCATTTGGGTGGTCGCGTGCGCATTGCAACTTTGACCAAACAGGAAATTGAGATTGCTTTTGCGGCTGTTAATGCTTGTGGACTTGATGTCGCTGGCGTGGATATTATCAGAACTAAAGTCGGGCCCAAGGTTTTAGAAGTAAATGCAAATCCTGGGTTGGAGGGAATCACCAAAGCGACAGGCAAAGATATTGCTGGCTCAATTATTAAATATGCTGTTAAAAAAGCACGTGCCAAGAAGTAAAATAATATATGCCAATTTCTCAGCTCCATGTGGTCCATCATCGTCCACCGACCGAACATAAACATAAACGAAAATTATTGAGAAAAATTATCAAGAAAATTTTTCTCTATGGTTTAGTTTTAGGTCTTTTGCTTGTTATTTACTTGATCGGAGCCTTTGCTTGGTATTCAAGATCTTTACCTGACCCAAATAAAATATTGGAAAGAAATTTAGCCCAAAGCACCAAGCTCTACGATCGTAAAGGTGAAACTATTTTGTATGATGTCCACGGAACTGAAAAAAGAACTTTAGTAAAACTGGAAGAAATACCTTTGTCTGTTCAACAAGCCACTATTGCTGCTGAAGATAGATATTTTTATGAACACGGCGGATTTAATTTAATTGCCATGTTTAAGGGTGCTATTATAGATCCTTTAATGGGAAAACAGGCACGCGGCGGGTCAACTTTAACTCAGCAATTTGTTAAAAACTCCATTTTAACCAATGAAAGAAAAATATCTCGTAAGATAAAAGAGTTTATTTTGTCATATAAGATTGAAAAAGCTTTTACTAAGGATCAAATTTTACAGATGTATTTGAATGAAATTCCTTATGGCTCGGTGGCTTACGGTGTTCAATCAGCTAGTCAAACTTTTTTTAATAAAAGCGTTAAAGATGTGAATCTGGCTGAAGCTGCAATTCTTGCGGCTTTACCAAAAGCGCCCAGCTATTATTCTCCATATGGCAGTAATATCGATCGTTTAATGGGGAGACAACAATATATTTTAGATCAAATGGCTGATCTTGGTTATATCACTAAAGACGAAGCAGAAGCTGCCAAAAAGCAGGAAGTAAAATTTGCTTTAAAACGCGAATCAATCACTGCTCCGCATTTTGTCATGTACATTAAAGAATTTTTGAGTGAGAAATTGGGTGAAGATTTAGTGGAGCGTGGAGGTTTAAAAGTTATTACAACCTTAGATTTGGACAGGCAAAAGATTGCAGAAGAAGCTGTGGTGAAAGGTGTCGATGATCGTGGTGCAAAATACGGATTTTATAACGCGGCGCTTTTATCTCTTGATCCTCGCACTGGTCAGATATTGGCAATGGTCGGATCAAAAGATTATTTTGATTTAGAACATGATGGTAATGTTAATGTAACACTCCGCTTGCGCCAGCCGGGTTCTTCGATGAAACCGTTAGTTTATGCCACAGCTTTTAAACAAGGCTATACTCCAAACACAATCCTTTACGATGTAAATACAACTTTCAAAACTGACACCGCCGATTATAACCCGAGAAATTACGACTTGGGGCAACATGGGCCAGTCACAATGAGGACAGCGCTTGCAGGTTCATTGAATATTCCAGCAGTAAAAACTTTATATCTAGCTGGGGTTAAAAACGTTATCGACTTTTTGGAGCTCATGGGCTATACGTCTTTTGAAGATCGCAGCCGCTTTGGTTTGTCCTTAGTTTTGGGTGGAGGAGAAGTTCGTCTAATTGAACACGCAGCTGCTTATGCGACTTTTGCTAATGCGGGTGTGGCTAATCCAGTTACAGGAATTTTACGAGTTGAAGATAGTAAGGGAAATGTTTTAATGGAGTTCGAAAAACGAGATCGTCGTGTGCTTGATCAAAATATTGCTAACATTATGAGTAATGTTTTGTCTGATAATGAGGCACGTACTTATATTTTTGGCGCGCAAAATAATTTAACGCTTTCCAATAGACCAGTTGCGGCTAAAACCGGCACAACTAATGATTATAAAGATGCTTGGACTATGGGTTATACTCCTTCGCTCGTCACGGGTGTTTGGGTTGGTAATAATGATAGTACAGAAATGAAAAAGGGCGCTGATGGTAGCGTTATTGCAGCACCAATTTGGCGTGAATATATGGATAAGGCTTTAGCAGGCTCGTTGATTGAGGGTTTTGCTGCAGCAACTATTGACTTGACGGGTAAACCGGTTTTGGATGGAGTGATTGGAGAAGAGACAACTGTTAAAATTGATAAGTTTACCGGTAAATTGGCAACATCAGAAACTCCGGAAAGCGCAGTTGAAGAAAAGAAGTTTTATAATGCGCATGACATTTTACATTATGTTATTAAAGAAGATCCGCGTGGTTCAGCACCAGCTGACCCAGCCAAGGCTGACTCTGCTTATGTTCAATGGGAAGCTGGGGTTAAAGATTGGGTTAAGTTAAAACAAGCTGAGCATAAAGATGGGGAACCGGAATTTGTTTATGATTCTGCTCCAACTGAAATGGATGATGTTCACATTGCAGCGAATAAACCATTTATTTCTATTAACTCACCAACTAACGGTCAAACCGTTGAAGGTGTTATGCAAGTTTTTGTTAATGCTTCAGCTCCGCGCGGTGTGAGTCGAGTTGAATATTATTTGAACAAAAGAAAAGTTGGTACTATAACGACTGCACCATATACTTTAACCTTGCCACTTAATAGTTTTTTTATGAAGGGCAGTCGTCAGTTGCGTGCGGTTGTTTATGATGATGTCGACAACTCGAATGAGGCGAGCGTTAATGTTAATATCAATATTGGGAATATTTCTCAACCGAGTATTGTTTGGCAGAATGTGAATGGTGTTAGTTTAAAGACAAGCTCATTCCCGTTTACTATAAAAGCTCAGTTGACTGATGTCTTATCTAGTAAGAAAGTTGATTTATATTTACGCAATCAAGATTCTGGTACAGTAAATTTTTTGGGTGCGATGATATTACCGGAAAATAGTGGATTAGAAATGGTTATACCAACTTTAGCGGCTGGCCGATATAGTTTATATGCTGAAATTACTGATCCGTTGGATAATAAGTATACAACCTCCTCGGCCACCTTTTCGGTGGAATAAAATGCGCACAAAAAATTGTACGTAACAACGCATTTGCGTTGTAGGGAACAAAAATTTTTGTTCCCTACCGTCCATACGGACGGTTCGTACAATTTTTTTATTAAAATTAACGACCGGCTTCGATGAGGAAGTCGGTCGGGTCGGTCACTTGAGCGGTTCGAGCAAGACGAACATTGGCACTTCGTTTGCCGTTGGGATGAGGCAAAGCTTGGTGCCGAGCATTTCGTACTTGTAGATCGCTTCTTTTTCTTCTTTGCTCCGCGAGTTGAAGACGAAGCCGGCGCTTTCGGCCTGAGCGTGTTCATGAACACGCACGTAGAGCAGGTCCAGCCCAGCGTTCTTGATGTCGGACGGAATATCTGCCGTGGTCTTGGCCAGGTGTTCGGGGGACAGGATCCCTGCGATCGTAACCACGCGGCACGTGTAGACAGGTGGTTGCTTTCCTTCGGACTGACAGCAGCTGCTTGCTCTCATGACCAGGTACATTGCACTGGCCACGAGCACGAGACATCCGAATGTGAAGAGACCACGGAACATCATGGTTGACCTCGATGTTGTTACTGGATCTTGAGCGGTTCGTACAGGACGAACACACCCATCCGAACGAGGTCGACGCAAAGCGGAATCTTGTTCCGCTGGTAGTCGAGGATGCTGGTCATGTTGTTCGGGAACGGTGACGACAGGATGTAACCCTCGTACTTGATGTTGTTGCCCTCGACGTTAGCCAGCACCACGTACGGCAGTTTCATGAAGGCCGGTTTCACTGCCTCGTTGTGCGGGATGCGCGTCTCGTCGTCGTGGTTTTCCCTCGCGACGATGCTCTCGATGGTGACCATGACTTCGGGGCACCAGACGGTGAGCTGCTTCTCTGCCGTGTGGGTGCAGCCCTTGAACGAGAAGAGGTAGCTTAAGCCGATGAAGAAGAGTGCTCCGAGGAGTAAGCCGCCAATCGCACCAAGGACGCGACGGAGAGTCATGGTAAGCCTCAACATGGTTTATCGATCCGAACTTAAAAGAATAGCAAAATGCGCTAATTTTGTCAACAGCAGGGGCTTTGTTAGAGGTTGGTTTTCTGCTATAATTGGAGAGTTATGCATCTACAACGTATAGAAATCCAAGGCTTCAAGTCTTTTGCCCAAAAGACTGTTTTTGATTTCCCTGAATATTCCAACCACGACAAAAACGCCAAGAGCATTACAGCTGTCGTCGGCCCAAATGGATCTGGTAAATCAAACGTGTCCGATGCTATTCGTTGGGTCTTGGGTGAACAAAGTTTAAAACTGATTCGTTGTAAAAAATCTGATGATGTGATTTTTGGTGGATCAGAAAAAAAGGCCAGACAAGGTTTTGCTGAAGTTTCACTTTTCATGAATAATGAGGACAAAGAATTACCGGTTGATTTCAGCGAACTTGTTATTACGCGTCGTGTTTATAGAAACGGCGAGACCGAATATTTAATTAATCGTCGAGCCGTACGTCTTTTTGATGTTTTAATTCTTTTGGCCAAGGCAAACTTTGGGCAACGCAGTTACAGTATTATTGGTCAGGGCATGGTTGATCATATTATTAATATTTCTGCTTTTGAACGCAAAGAATTTTTCGATGAAGCAACTGGTGTTAAGCAATATCAAATTAAACGCGACCAAGCAGTTAATCGTTTGCGTCGTTCACGAGAAAATTTAGATCAAACCAATAAAGTTTTAGCTGAACTCGAACCACGACTTAGATTGCTCACTCGTCAAATCAAAAAATTAGAAATGAGGAAAGAATTAGAAAAAGAATTAAGAGATTTACAGAAGAAATACTACAATTATCTTTGGACCAAAATGCAGGCAGATCGCCAACGAGAAGACGAGAAGTTTGGCATTAAAGACTCGTTTAAAAAAGATTTAGAAGTTCGTTTAAATGAAGTTCAAAACAAGTTAGCCTTTTTAGCACGACAAGAATCACGTAAAGACATTTTTAACAATTTACAGAAAGATTATAATAAATTACAAAGTGAACGTAATGACTTAATGAAAGAACTGACCATGGTCAAAGGTAAGATGAGTTTAGAGTATGTAAAGTTTGGCAAGCAAAATCTTTCGTGGTTAGAAGATAAAAAAGATGAGCTAGGTCGTCGCATTAAGGAAATCACTGAGAGTGCCAATAACCTAAAAGTAAAACTTGATTATCGTACAGAGACTTTATTGGAGCAAGAAGGCAAATTCAATGAGTTAACTGGCAATTTAGTTGTTTTACGTAACAATTTACAAGTAGCAGAGGAAAACCTCCTAAACCTCAAATCTGGGGCTAAAAATAGCCATTATTTAGATGCTGTTAAGGCGATACTGCGTCAAAAAGACAGTATCAAGGGAATTTATGGAACGGTCAGTCAATTAGGCGCAACTCAAGCAATGTATGAAACTGCTTTGGCCATTGCTGCTGGCAATCGTTTAAGTGCTGTGGTTGTTCAAAGTGATGAAATCGCAGTGCGTTGCATTAATTTTTTGAAAGAAAGAAAATTAGGTTCGGTTATTTTCATTCCATTAAATAAAATCCAGGCCAGCGCACCAAATAAAGACTCTAAAGAACTTTTAGTGGCGAATGGTGCCATTGGTTTTGCAGTTGAACTATTAAGTTTTGATGAAAAATATAAAAAAGCTTTTCAATTTGTTTTTGGTTCAACAATAGTTGTAGATAATCTTGAGAACGCTAAGACAATCGGTGTCGGTCGCGAACGCATGGTCACACTCGATGGTGATGTAATGGAAAAAACTGGCATGATGCGCGGTGGTTATCGTCGCGAAGGCTCAGTTTCTTGGTTCATTTTAGTTGATGATAAATTTTCTGGTTCACAAGAAGAGCTAATGAGAGAAATTGCCATTTTGAAAAATAAAATTGAAGAATCAACTCGAGAAAGAGAAAGTTTGGAGCTCCAATTGAACGAATCTCGAGTTGAGAAACAGATTAACGAAACCAAAACAAAGGGTTTAGCTAATGATTTGGTAGATTTGCAAAAAGAAAAAGAGAAGATTGAAGTTGAAATCAATGAAAATAAAATAGCGCCAGACGATCAAGATAAATATTTGAAAGATTTAGATGCACGTCGCAAGGGTTTTGAATTAAAGCTCGAGAAGGCAGATGAAGAAGTCGCTGATATACGTCAAAAGCTCGACGTTTTCAACCTAGAAGAAGAGAAAAAGAAAGAAGAAGTTTTTGCCATGCAATCAGAAATGCAAAAATACCAGATGAAGTTGAATGAAGTTAGTAACGAAGTGAACACGATCAATATTACCATCGCTAAACTTGAAACAAAGCGTGAAGATTTAGAAAAAGAAGCGATTCAAGAAGTTGGACCAGAATTTAAATTCACAAAATCAGATATTGAAGCGTTGAATGTTGATGAGCTTTGGTTCAATATCAGCAAACTAAGAAATAGTTTAGAACAAATTGGGGGCATTGATGCAGAAATTGTAGAAGAACATAAAGAAGTTTCTGAAAGATACGAATTTTTATCAGCGCAAGTCAAAGATTTGGACAAAGCGATTGGAGACTTGGAAAAAATTGTTGGCGAACTTGATGAATTAATCAATAAACAATTTGATTCATCATTTAAGAAGATTAATAAAGCGTTTGAAAAATATTTTGAGAAGATTTTTAATGGTGGGAAGGCAAAACTGGAATTAGTTCAAAAAGAAAAACCCACAAAAGCTGAAGCCGAAGTCGTACAAGCGGAAACTGGCGAGGCAGTGGCTCAAGATGAGTCTGACGAAGAACTTCCGGAAGAGAAATCAAAGTTATTGAATACTGGAATCGATATTATGGTTGCCCCACCAAATAAAAAGATTAGTAATATTGCAGTTCTTTCTGGTGGTGAAAGAACCATGACTTCACTGGCTCTCATTTGCGCGATCATCGAAAGTAATCCATCTCCATTTATAGTTATGGACGAGGTGGAAGCAGCTTTGGACGAAGAAAACTCTCATAAGTTCGCCGCAATTCTTCAAGAGCTGTCTTATAAAGCCCAGTTTATTATTATCACACATAATAGAGTTACCATGCACGTCGCTGACGTTCTTTACGGCGTGGCCATGGGGGAAGATGGTGTGTCAAAAACATTGTCGTTGAAGTTGACAGAAGCGCAGGCAACCGTGAAAAAATAAAAAATGTACGCGCAACACGTCTGTGTTGTAGGGAACAAAAATTTTTGTTCCCTACCGTCCAAATGGACGGGGCGTACATTTTTTATTGTTTCCACAGCTCCTCAAAATAATCATTGTACGATTGCACCAAATGTTCATTTTCAGAAATAAAGAAGATGGGCTTTTTTTTGTCTGCCCAATTAGCAATGACGAGTTTTTTGCCATAGAGCCAGACAACATTGGGGTTGCCTATTTTTGAAAGATTATATTTTGTGCGACTCCATGGATATTTGGTAATGGCATGGCCTTGGACACTACGATCAACAATATTGCGCCAAATAATCCCCGGAGTATTTTTGGCTTTGGCTTCAATCTTTTTAAAAAGTTCAGGATAATAATCGATAAAATATCCGCGGGCGCCAATCAAGCGTAATTCCTTAGTGTCAAGCGCTTCAAACCAAATTTTCTGCAGAGCTTCTGGACCTTGAAGTGTGTACGTTTCTTGCTGCCAAATATTATCAAAATAATTTTTGAATGATTCAGCCATGATTGGATTATCGAAAGAGATAACAGTTGGAACTTTTTCGTAAAGAATGAAAAAAATCTTATTGTTATAAATATTTATCTGCATCGGTATGGGGGTGGTGTTGATGTATTTTCTTAAAAAGCTTACTTTGCCTTCGGGATCCCCACATTTGGCAAATTTTTCTTTTAAATTATCATATGATTCTTGAAAACAAAGCATTTTTGTTATTACACCTTTTTTTATTCTTTCGGTGTGAAATTTGTCGTAGAGTTCATGGAAACCAGGTGGATAATCTTTGCCTAAAGCACCGAGAACATAATAATGTTCCCCAGGTTTTAGTGCATTGAGCTGATCATAAATAGCTTCTTCAACAGCATCTAATCCAGTTTTAGTGATGGTTCGTTGATTCCAAAAATAGTTGAAGTATTTTTTAAAGCCCTCAACAATTTTTTTGTCTTTGACGCTAATCGTAATGGGGTTATCACTCATCAACCCGATATTTAAAAGATCATCAATAAAATCAAACCAAAAAGGGGAATCGATATTGAAGGGTAGAAAGCGAGCTTTGCTCAATGGCAAGGAGTTTCTCCACGCCAAGCCTTCTTTGACGAGTGGGTCAGATGAAAGCTCATATAAAATTTTTTGACTGATTTTTTTCTTTTCACGTTCTTTGTGAAAACGCTTCCAAAATGATTCCATTTCTGGTTTTGATGTTAAATTTGTTGCGCCAAGAACATAAAACTCACTACCAGCTGGATAATTTAAAACGCGATTGCGAGCTCTTTTAATCCCTTCAACGCCCGCAAAGATTTGGATGTCGCCAGCTTCTGTGGTGTGTCTTTTGTGTAGTTCAATAATAATTTCCTTCGCTGTTTCTTCTTGATCAAGAACGTTTTCGAGAATCGATTCAGGATTGTTGGGAATGAACTCAGCTACGCCACGAGAGGTGAGTTTTGAAACCAACTTTTTTTTAAGTAATGATTCAAGAGACGTATAAACTAGGTTACGATGTAATCCCGTAAGTTCAATTATTTTACCAGCGCGGCTTTTCCCGTTTTCAATTAGGTATAAATATACAGTGATTTCATTAGGTGAAAAGCCTAGTTGTTGTAGTTTGTCTTTTATCATATATTTAGTGACAGTTTTATTATAGTAAAATTAGTCAATAAAGACAAGCTTGCATCTATTTTGTCTGTGTGGTTTGATTATATTTTGACTAAATTTAAAGCAAAAGGCTTGATTTATCTTAATTTTTATGATATTATTATAAGTCCTGACAAGTAGGGACAAGACAAACCAACTCTTGTGGAGGCTCTCATGAAGCTCGCTAGCCTGATCCTCGCCCTTGCGCTGGTGCTGTCCTCGACCGTCTTCGCCCAGGAGCGTTCGCTCTCGGGCAACTTCGAGATCCAGAGCGTGACCCCTGCGGTCGAGAAGAACCTGATCCTGAGCGGCGGCCTGATCTACAAGGTCACCCCGCAGTTCGCCGGGAAGCTCTTCTTCCTGACCAAGGGACCCTGGGCCGAAGTCTATGCGGGACCGATGTTCACGCCCGCAGCCTGGATTCAGCTCTACGCGTGCGCGGGTGCGAGCCAGAAGGCTGGGGAGCTTGAGCTCCGGACCGCGTACGGCATCAACCTGATCTACCGCGCGTTCGTCTTCAGCGCGGGTACCGAGATGAACAATGCCGCCTACAAGGGCGACTACAAGTCCATCTGGTACGACATCACGGCTACTTATCAGCCCCTGTCCTGGCTCATCGTGGGCCTGAAGGACCGGCGGCCTGTCGGTTTCGGTCCCATGATCCGCTTCCGCTACGACGTGGCAGAGGTCTGGGTCACCTGGGCACCGGTCTCGTCCGAGAACTCGACGACCGACATGGATCGCTTCATCGTCGGTTTGAAGTTCAACCTCTAGCTAATGCCGGCGCACCTTCTCACGGAAGGTGCGCCGGATTCTTTTTAATCAATTCTTTTCAATCACAGTTCCCAAGTAACTCTAATTTAGATATAATATAGTCATCAATTCTTAATCTTTTGTATGGACGAATGGAGTTTAGTCATCTTAACCTTATTAGTGCTAATTTTGCCATCATTTAGGCAAGTTTTTTTTAGAAAAAATGAAAAAACAGAAGGCACAGTTGTCACTGAGCGATTAGTATTCTTCGACATCTTGCGCGGGATAGCTATTATTGCCGTTGTTCTGATCCATGTAACTTTTTTCTTTACTCATACCAAAGATTTAGTAAACAATAATTTTTTTATCAATGTCATTAATAATATTTCTCGCTTTGCGATAGCTTTTTTCTTTATTTGCTCTGGAATATTGTTAAACCCAATTAAAACTAAACAAGATCTTAAAAATTTTTACTCCAGAAAGTTAGTCAGAATTGTCTTGCCTTATTTTTTTGTAACAATGTTTTTGTTCTTTGCAAATCCTGTTGGTATCAAAACACTTTTATTTCAACTTGTGACGGGAAAAGCCGCAGCTCCTTTCTATTTCGTTCTGGTTCTAATCCAAATGTATCTTCTTTACCCCTTGCTCTCGCGTTGGCGTTATAAAAGATGGTTTTTACCCGTTATGTTTTTTGTCAGTTTGATTTACTTTGTTTCTCCGCTACCAGAGCAACCATTTGGATTCCCTATATTTCTACCATTTTTATTTTTGTTCTGTTATGGCATGTACTATCGCGATCGGTTTTTAAATTATCAAGCGGATAAGCAAGAGATTTTTATTTGGATAATGATAATTTTAGCTGATGTTCTGATAATGATTTGGGGGCAAGATTATTATTATAATCAGCGCTATTTCTATGGCCCGGCTTTATTCAATGTCCTGTTTTTCTTCCGTCTCGGTGTTATGAGACACAAACGAGTCAGTAAATTTTTATTGGCTTTTGGAAAAAACAGTTTATGGATTTTTTTAACACATTTCCCGTTGATGGGTGTAATGTATCCGTATTTTTACATTTTTCATTTTAATTATTATGTAACTTTTTTTGTCTGTTTTGTTGTCTCTTTGGGAACAAGTTATTTGTTGGCAAGAGCTTGTCAATTACTGTATGATTATGGAATTGAGCGATTTAAGATAAGAGGATCTAAAATTTAAACTATGAAATATAATATATTCCCAACAATAACGACTTGCCCCAATTTTTCATGGAAACATAAACTTCAAGAAGTTAAGTGTTTGGGTTTAACTGAGGTTTCTGTTTTTCCGACATTTATTGGCTTAGCAGAGCGCAAAAGGCTTTATAAAGAACTCGATAAATCAAATATCAAATGGGTACCACACGTTCATGTCCGTAGTGATTTTGAAGTCTGGGAGTTTGAATTTTTTTGGAAACGCTTTAAAACACGCTCCTTTAATACTCATGAGGATTTTATTTTTCAGTTAAAAAAGTGGTATAAATATCGTTATAATCTTTATGTTGAGTTTGACTATGAAGGGGCTGTCACCCAAAAAGCAGATTTGAAATTAGTAGCCGGTCTTTGCGTTGACTTGTCTCATTTGTGGTCAGCGAAGGCAAGGGGGAGGAAAGAATTCAATGTTCAGAACGAATATGCGACTAAACACGGTGTTGGCTGTAACCATCTAAATGGATTCGCACGACACCTTACAAGAGATATGCATTACGTGCGAGACAAACACAATTTTGATTATTTGAAGGAAATTTCTAAGAAATTTTTTGGTAAAATTATTTCTTTAGAACTGAATAATTCAATCGAAAAGCAATTAGAGTATAAAAAATATATTGAGAAAATATTAAAATAAATTTATGATTTGGATTTATTCATTGGTCAGTATCCTTGCTGTTAGTTTGATTTCTTTCCTTGGCGTTTTGTTCTTAGGAATTAAAAAGGAAAAATTAGAACATATACTTTTGTATTTTGTTAGTTTTTCAATTGGCGCGTTATTTGCCGAAGTCTTTATCCACATTATTCCGCGTATTGTCGAAGAGGTGGGGTTTACTGTTCGTTACGGATTATACTTTTTACTGGGTTTAATAGTCTTTTTTATTGTTGAGAAGTACGTTCATTGGCATCACTGCCATAAGGTTGACCATCATCACGAAATTAAACCAGTTGCTTATACCAATTTAATTGGGGATGGGTTACATAACTTTCTTGATGGATTAATCATTGCTTCGAGTTTTGTCGTCAGCGTACCGTTGGGAATAGCCACTGCTTTTGCTGTGTTGTTTCATGAAATTCCTCAAGAAATCGGTGACTTCGGAGTACTTTTGTATTCTGGTCTTTCAAAAAAGAAAGCTCTTTGGTTGAATTTTGGTTCTGCCTTGCTCGCGGTTGTTGGTGGTGTTGTTGGAATTTTGTTGGCCAGTACGGTCAGCTCAATTGAAATGGTTATTCTGGCTATAGCCGGTGGTGGTTTTGTATATATTGCTGGTTCAGATTTAATTCCGGAGTTACATCAAAACAAATGCTCTCGTTGCAGTTCAGTGTACCAACTTCTCTTTATGATTTTAGGAATTGTTGTTATGATGGGGTTGTTGCTTCTTGAATAACAGCTTAACTATAATCAAGAAAACAAAAAAGCAAGAAAGCAAGAAAGCAAGGAGTAAAAGCAATGAACAAGCGAAGCGATAGAGCATCTTGAACAATTAGAACAATTAAAATAAATAACAAATATACAAAGTTCAGCAAATTGTTTTCTTGTTTTCTTGCTTTTTTGCTGAGGTGCTAAGTAATTTGAATAAATTATTTGTAACTAAAAATCTATGCCAACAGAAACATGTTGTCGTGGCCATAAATGGATAATGGTGCTCGCCATAGTCTGTTTAACTGCCATTGTGCTTGTCGCCATTGTGCGCGATAGAATCGTCACTCAAAATAATTGGACTGTTCAGGTAACTGGTACGGGTGAAGTAAATTATGAACCAGATACTGCCAGTGTGAGTCTTGGTGTATCAATTATGAATGAAAAAAATGCGAGCAAAGCAATTGCCGATATGTCGGTAATAACAAAAAAAGTTATTGAAGCGGTTACAAAACTAGGCATTGCTACGGAAAATTTTCAAACAACAAACTTTAACCTGAATCCACATTACGTTTATCAAGATAATAATAACCCAACGGTTACTGGGTATGATGCCGAGCAGACATTGTTAATCAAAATAGAGAGCATTGATCAAAACAAAGAATTGTTAGGCAAGGTTATCGAAGCTGCCAGTTTAGTTGGCGCTAATAAAGTACAAGGAATTGATTTCACTTATTCAAAGATTGAAGAAGTGAAACAAGCAGCTAGAATTTTAGCTTTAACAGATGCCCGCACTAAGGCCAGTTCAACGGCGCAGGCAGCTGGTGTTAAACTAAGCAAGGTTGTTGGTTGGTGGGAAAATATGGTTTATCCAGAAGCTTTGGGTAAGGGCGGTTTTGGTGGGTCTGATGTGGCAGCCACAATAACTGTCCCAAGTGGTCAGCAAAAGATGAAGATTGAAATGAATGTCAGTTATTTGATAAAACCAGGTTATTTTAAGAGTTTTGATAGGGAACGTGGAGACAATAAGTAAAAATTGATTTAAAAAGCTCCTCATCTTGGGGAGCTTTTGGTTTTACTTAATTTACGTAGAATTAAAGAATTGTTATCCCAAACTTTTTCAACGCTTGTGCCAGTTCAAAGAGTGGAAGTCCCATAACATTTAAATAATCGCCTTCAATTTTTTTAACAATGACTGCGCCCAAGCCTTGAATGGCAAAGGCGCCGGCTTTATCGAGTGGTTCATTAGTCTTTATATAATTTTCTATTTCTTGAGTTGATAATTTTTTGATAAAGACTTTTGTAACGCATGCTTTAGAATAAGATTTTTTTGTGCTTGTATCGATAATCGTAAATCCAGTAATAACAGAAACAGCTTTGCCACTAATTTTTTTAAGAGACTTGCGCGCCTTTTCCATTGTTAATGGCTTTCCTAACAGTTCATCTTTAAGTGCAATAAAAGTATCAGCACCAATAATAATATGGTTTGGATATTTGTTAGCGATTGATATAGCTTTTCCTCTGGATAAATGTTTTGCTAAATCTAGTGGTTTTAGCTTTAGCGTCATGTCTTCCTCATAATTACTGCTTACAGCTGTGAACGACAGTCCACTTTGAGCGAGAATTTGTTTACGACGTGGAGAAGTTGAAGCGAGAATTATATGTTTCATATTTCATGTAAATTTTAAACTGCTTATATTCTATCAAAAATAGCTGTTTTTACCAATTTTTATGTTAATTTGAAATAATTTTTATCTGTTGACTACTGATAACGGAGTTGTTAATATGCGAGTATCAATGGCATATGGTAAACGCTAAAAACCTCGATGTGGAGGTCGTCCATGGCGCTAAAAAGGTTCGAGCTTGTTTTGCTCCAAATTCTTAGCTCGAATCGAGCAGACTGGTGGTTGGCCCTGGACCTTGTTCGGGCCGCTCGAGGATATGTAGGACCACTCTCTGTTTACAGGAGATTCGCTCGTCTCGAAAAAGCGAGTTTCATTACCTCTCGCGACATGACAGAGGAAGAAGCCACGAACGAATATTGCGAGCTGCCTCGTCGTCGACTCTACCAGATCGCAATCCTGGGTATTCGTCAGGCCCGTTCCTTGGGTCTGGTGCAAGGCCGATCAGGCTGAATCAAAAACCCCGCATGGAGCAAGTCCGTGCGGGGTTTTAAATTCTATTTATTTTTTATTAAAATCTTCTTTTGTTAAGTTCGCTTGCCTGACAATTGAACGGAAGGTGCCATAGGTTATTTCTTTTTCATGTATTGGAACAATCACCGTTAGCGTCATTGTACTTTCTTTGCGATATTTTGCATGTGAGCCTGTTTGTGAAACAAAAAAGAACCCCTTAGACTTTAGGATTCTTAGAAGTAAGCGTAGCGGATAAGGCTTAGGCATACTGCAAGGTGATAGATTCGATAGCTGGTCGGCTGACGTTTAATTTCTTTGGGAGGGGGATATCTTCGAAATATAATTCTAAAGCTTCGTGTAGGTTTGTTAATGCTTCTTTCTTTGTCTTTCCGAAACTGGAAACATCCACCTCTAAACATTGGGAGACATAGTATTTGCCTTCTTTCCAAACAACTGATTTTAGGTTTATTTTACTCATATTATATGATTACATTAAAAGCATAAATTGTTTACAGGAGTATGTCAAATCTAGGTGGAATGAGTTTATTCCATTGGAATATTAGCACAAAATTCTTTGCTGTGACAACTGGCGTAGTTAGAAGCTTGAGTCACGCCACAGAACTCACAACGAGTTTCCTTTTCCGGACAGCCCTCACCAAAGGATACACAATAGGTTTCATCGTCAGTGATTTGAGCCTTAGAGTCGCCGGGTGCATAGTCAAAAATAACTTTCTTGATGTTAGGTATGAGCAATAAAGTTTTTTCTATAATTGGATGAATAATAGCCAGGGTCGAAGAAACGCCAGCCCAACCATCAACGTCAATGTTTAATAAAATGTAAACTGTGTCAGCCCCAACATTAAGATAAGTGACAAAAGCCTTGTCTGGGCCGCCGCCTAAAGGAATCCCAGCGATTGCAGCCTCAGCACTGGCCTTGACAATGGCGCTAGTGTAAGGGATAATAATATTTTTTTGGACAAATTTTGTTGATGGTAATGGATCAATACCACCGACTTGAGCGTATTCAGCCATTCGTTGTTGATAAAGCGCCAGATTTTCTGGAACCATAACTGTGATAGTCGTGGTACTGGTTGTATCGATAGAATTTGCAGGCTCAATATTTGAAATTATTCTAGCTAAGCCAGTGCTCGTTGCTTGTACTGTCTTATAAAAATCTTCGTAAGTTATTAGTGGTGCAGCAGTTGTGTGTTTTATGGCGAGCTTTAGTTCATTCGCCAGCGATTTAAGACCAATCAAATTTAGCGTGATTTTTTCTGGGACTTTTTTATTAGCAACTTCAGCTTCAAACTTTCTAATTGTTGTTTCCAGTGACGTTGAAATTTTGGTGACGGTTTTGGTATATTCTTCGAATGTAGGTGCTAGCGCTGCGTCACCACGCATTAATGAGACGTTGAGATCATTGACGATATTTGTCAGTTCAGTTAGGACTTCAGTACTTGGCTTGTAGCTAGACGCGTTATTCGAGCTTTGTTGTTTGGAAGTACAGCCGGAAAAAAAGAGAAGAGAGATTGCTACTAGAAGAAAGAGACCTTTTTTCATATTTTAAATTTATTTAATTATATTTGGTATCTCTGTCCTTGGTATTTTGTGAACATTTACTTTCTTGTGTCCGAGAATTTTCGCTTTGACTAGTCGGTGTAGACCGTTCAGGATTAACCAACGCCCTTTATTCTCCATAATATCTATCGGATACAACAAATCAGATCCCATGGTTCGATTATATTCAAGCTGATATGTATCCGGATCAGAAATGACCTGGTTGGGTGAAAGATTGTAGATAGCCTCTCCAACGCTCCAAAAAGGGATCTCGAAATGCCAGACTAATTCGGACAAGGAGATTTCCTCGATTGGGAAATTAAGAGCCCAGACTTTACGCTCATCCCAGCTGAAGTCAAAGCCAACTTCTTGAATAATTTTAGGTAATTTTTTGTCTTCCATAATATCTCTATCCTATCATAAACAAGCATGTCTCTCAATAAGCTTGATTTTTGTTAAATAATTTTATAATATGAGGAGACGGTTCCGCTTTTTTTTCTTGACTATTTAAGTAAATTTGCTATTATATTTCTGACGGCCATTTTCACCATGGAGGTATTCATCATGGTCCAGGCCAGTCTGACGTGCTGCGTGGTGGTGGGATAGCCGGGAGGCCTTCCACGCACCGGCTCCGACAGCGGAGCAGACGACGCTAAGAAAGTAGGTACTTGGAGGTCCCTATCTGGCACCTCCAGACGAGCGTCGTCTCCACCTCCCTGTTTTACAGGGATGCAGCAAGTGCTTGGGGCGGATTTCTCGTGAGATCCGCCCCGCTTTTTTTGTTTTATATGTGTTTCAATCATAAAGGGTGGGGACAAATTGTCCCTACCCTTGGTACTATTGATTACTTGAGATGTCTACAAATTGTAGATAGCTGAAAGGCAAATTCATTTATAACTTGTAGTGTTTAGAGAAACCTAATGTAGGTGAAAAATTATTTTGGTAATAACGTTGTTTTTTTATTTGTAATTACTTTCTTACCAGTTTTGGCTTCAATTTGTTTGCGAGCGTTTCCTGCAATTGAACCGCCTTCACGTGCAACGTATCTATTCTCTGGAAATGTTCTTGGTAGTTTAACTTTTGATATTTCAGTCGTGGATGTTTCTGCGAGCATATTCAAAACGATTTCGAGATTTGACATGTTGTCACGCAAATTTTCTTTCTTTAAGTTTTTAATTTTTTTGTAGTCCTTTGTCTTTAATCCTGCCCAAGCGAAAGTTATGTCATCAGTTAAAATAGCAAATTCTTTGTTAGTTAAAACGCCTCGTTCCTGCCATTCATTAGTCAAATCGTTTCTAATTTCAATACTTTTAAGCCGCATATCAATCCAGTTTTTGGAATAGCCTTTTTTCAGATATGTCTCTAACGCTCTTCGAATCGCTTTCTCTGGATCTTCTGTTTCTTCAACTCGTTCGTAGCCAACTCGAGCTAGCCAGAGTTTGAATGGTTCTGCTTTAGGCGAAGGGATAGACTGGATAATGCGAAAAAGACCCTCTGTATCTGCACAGTCGGTTTCTCTCATTTTCCCATCAGGTGCTTCTAGTTTAAACTGTCGACAAATTGTCGACGGTTCAAAACTAGACTCCTCTTTGACTCTGAGTTTCATTTTAAACCAATAATCGCGTGCGTTTAGGCTATCTGTTAAGGCTGAAATAACGTCAATAACAGAAAAGTACCAAAGTTCCTTTTCTTCGTCCCAAAGACGACGAATTTGTTTGCCTTCAAAAATAGTGAGGACTTTGTTAGTTTTTGTGTTTTTCATATACTTCCATTGTAACCCGTGGCGTTTTTAAAAGTCTAATCTAGGTGAAAACAGTTGTTTTGAGATGTAGCCAAGCTTCTCAAAAAACTCTCTCCCACCAGGGATCAGTTTTACGTCTCTAAGTTCGATGGGATCGAACCAGCGTACTTCAATTAAGTCATCATCGAGCTTGAGTTGAATCTTATCTGCCGTTTTATCATTAATAATAATTTTGAAACGATTAAATTCCATATGGCACAAAACTTTTTCACCAGTGTCTTTTAATGTTTTTTCCGAGACTCCTTTAGCAACATAAGGGATGGCTTCTGGTTTATATGGAGTTATGTCGAGACCAACTTCTTCTTTGACTTCTCGAATCAAAGCTTGCTCAAATGTTTCGCCTTCCTCAACTCCGCCACCAGGGATATGCCAGCAATCTGGGTAAACGCCGCCTTTAGTTGGGTCTTTTTTACCCAGGAGGAGTTTATTGTCGCTACTAAAGATTAGCGCGGAAACAATGGTGCGATTGATTGTTCTCATATTATTATTTTAGTGATTGCTCAATCTCTTCTTCAATCGTTTTTGCCAGATCCTCTAGGTGTACGTTTTTCGCCAGATTTAAAATATCTTCAAATTCCAAAAGAGCGACTTCTGTATACCCAGCAGACAAATAGATTCTAGCTCAACGTAGATTAAATTGAATAAGGGCCGTTTGGTCGCCAGACGCTTCGAGCAAAGCTTTTTGTTCTAGCGCCATATTATTTAAAAGTTCGCTGACGATTGGATTGTCAGGGCCTTTTTCTTTAAGAAGTTGAGCTAGTTTTTGGTCGTGTTCTTGCACTGATTCAAACTCAAATTTTGGACGAAACATATTGATTTGCTATTTATATTTGTAATCGGTAAACTGATAACAGTGATCGCAATCTTTTCCGGAAGGAGGCGCTCATGCTGATCGTTCGTCAACTTACCTCGAAAGGGGGTGATCCTCTCTACGGGTCCGTCTAAATTGGAATAATGCGGGAGACAAGACGGCTCCATTATAAAGGGTAAACAACAGAAGGGCTTCGGTCTTTGGCCGCGTGAGACGGCCCAGGGGAAGAGACCTTGATCTCGTTTTACATTCGTCAGATTGCTACATAGCGATCTGACGATTTATTTATACTACTAATTACGAATCTGCTACTTATCTACTAATAATTTCGTACGATTTGCGAGGAGCTAAGCCTTAAATATTTAAAGCGACGAAGCAATCTCTTGATCGAATACTGAAAAAACGGCTAGTGGTTGCTTCGTCTTGTCATCTAATGTGGCTTGAAAAACTAATTGTATTTTTTAGATGTTTTATTTCTCTGCAACCTTCATTACTAATCTTTGATAAAACTCAGCCGCTGCTGTTCCGCCAAAAGCCATTGTACCTGAACCTTTATAAACATACATTAAAACTATTTCATGAATGACGTCCATTGTGTCTTGATGTCCTTTTGTTTCAATTAATTTTTCAGCGCACAGTTCGACCAACCTTGGATAGAGTCTTGCTGCTTCACGTTTTTGTTCGGTAATCCATTCTGGATTGGGATCACGACCATAAACAATGTAAGCCGCTGTCGCATACTCGAGAGTTAATGCACTCAAATCTTCGCGGAACTTGGCGAGGTCCGGTTTTGAAGGGATGGTTTCTGTTGTGAGAACGCTTGGCTGGTCTGGTTTTGGTTCTGGCATATTATTTAAGTTATTAATAGTATTTGTATCGTAGTTTTTCCTGTGTATGTTATCACTTTAATTTACCTTGTTCTTTGGTTAATAGGGAGACTACTCCATACTAAGGTATCAAATTTATAATTACTTGCGGACGGATAGTACTTGACATCGTACAAAAAGTCCGTTACACTGTCTTTATCTAACAGTTAATATTAAAACTATGAAGAAGTATGCATTTTGGAATAACAAAGGTGGTACTGGCAAGACAAGTCTTGCTTTTCAAGTGATATGTGAGTACGCAAGGAGCAAGCCAACTGAAAAAATTCTGGCTATCGATGTGTGCCCACAGGCAAACCTATCAGAAATATTTTTAGGAGGATTGCAACATGGGGGTAGCGACAACTTGCTAAAACGCCAAGGAGAAAGTGTACGTGCAACTATTGGAGGATATTTTCAGATACGAATGCCGTCTCCTTTTAGTGTGCCTTCTTTTAGTCCTCAAGATTATTTGACTAAGCCATCTAAATACAATGAGCAAGTACCGGAAAATATTGACCTGTTATGTGGTGATCCTCTGTTGGAACTTCAATCTAATGCAATGTCAACTTTAGCAAATACACAAATTCCAGGTACCAATACATGGATTTCAATAATAGATTGGTTAAACGATTTTATCAAACCTTTAAGCAATAATTACGATGTTGTTTTTATTGATACAAATCCAAGTTTTTCTATTTATACACAGATTGCCTTGTCGGTCGCTGAAAAATTGCTTTTGCCTGTAATGGCTGACGATTCATCACGAAGAGCGATTCAAAATGTCTTTTCACTTATATATGGGTTGAAGCTACCGGCAGAAATATATGCAAAATATGCTTTTGCTGAAAAGTTGAAGGAAGTAAATCGTTCTTTACCAAAAGTACATTTGATTATGAAAAATCGTCTTACTCAATACATGGGAGCAGCTTCTGCCTATTCTACCGTATTAACAGCTATTGATGATGATATCAAATCATTGCTTGCCTCGCAGAGTTCAATATTTACATTCGATAACCTTAAAGATGGTATGGTTGATGTTAGAGATTTTCAAACAACTGGAGTGGTGGCGTTTGCGCGAGGTTGTCCATTTTATAAACTTTCTCCCGGTCGGCTTGATCTATTAGGACAGCGAGTGCAGGTTAAAGAAGAATATCGTAAAAATTGCATTGAAAATATACAAACCGTAGTTGATAAGTTGTAAATCCTATACATTAAATCATTTAAGAATGGAGCGGAATACGGGAGTCGGACCCGCTTCTTTAGCTTGGGAAGCTAACATAATACCGTTATACGAATTCCGCAATATTGATTCAATTTTAGCCTAAATTTTTGGAATTGAAAAGCTCCTTAATGACATTCATATCACTAAGGAGCTTTCATCCTAACGGCTGGCTATCATCTGACAGCTGCGTTTGCGGTTTGTTTTCCATAATTTGCTTTAAGTTTTTTAGCGGCTCGTTCCTTTCTCTTCTGAATTTTGAAGAAATAGGTTGTGAGCATGGTACCCACTGAACATCCGGCTGCATAAAGAAGAATTAGCTGCCAATTGTTAATGTCATTAACAAAGATGGTCAAAATGTAGTACCAGATTAAGACGTTGATTGATGTGATGATGCCGCTTTTTAAGACCTTGGCGTCGGAGACGACAGTAGTCCAAGCAGTCACAACAATCATTTCAACGATTCCGATTATGAATAGCATCATAGGCATTTTTTTATGTTAATCTGCATAAAAACAGCCGACCTTTTGATGATTCTGTTTTCACTGGTTTCCCAGTGGCTCTATTATAGGCTAAAAGCAAAATACTGTCAAGTCGTAAAAGGTCATATTTGGACTAATTTTAGGTAAATTTTGGGGAAAGAATAATGAATAATGAATAAAGAATAATGAAGCAAAACACGTTATTCGTTATTCTTAATTCTTTATTCCCGTCCATGGTATAATGAAGGTACTTGTTAAGGATTTAGGGTTTTAAACGTCTTATATTATAGAGCATATGCCCAGCCGAGAAGAAAAATTTGAGCAGTTATTTGAAATACACGCTGACGAAATTTTCCGTTTTGTCTATTTCCGAGTCTATGACAGGGAGTTAGCCAAGGATTTGGTGCAAGATACTTTTTTGCGCGCCTGGAGCTTTGAGCTTAAAGAGAAAGTTTGGAATAAGCGTGCACTCCTGTTTAAGATAGCTCGAAATTTGATTATCGATAACGCACGTCAAAAAAGGGAGACTTACTCAATCGATCAAGTGTTAGAACAATCTGGGGTTGAGCCCATCGATAAAAAGGATCTGGACATCGAACTTGATGGAAAAATGTTTTTAGAGAACCTAGATAAACTCAAAACTGACGAGCAGGAATTAATTACACTCAGATATTTAAGCGGATTTTCTCCACGCGAAATTGCTAAAATGTTAGAGCGTAGTGTCGGCGTAGTCTCGGTACAATTAACTCGAGCTAAAAATAAGCTCAAACAAATTTATGAAGATTCCATTCCGAAAAATTAAACAAGATTTTACCGCAGTTAGATTTTCATCTGAAGAAAAAGCGGGAGTATTAAAATCAATTAATTTGTATATGGCTGAAAATCCACTCGAAAGACAAGGTTTTAGTTTCAATTTATTCATAAGAAAAAATTATATGATTCCAGCAATAATTATCGCTCTATTACTAGCCACTTCTGGTGGCACCGTCGCTGCCGCAGAAAATTCATTGCCCGGCGATATGCTTTACGGAGTTAAGCTCCAGGTAAATGAAAGAATGATGTCGGCTCTGGCTGTTTCTGATGATGCTGAAGCCGATGTCCAATCAAAACTGGCAGAACGTAGGCTCCAAGAATTTAACAAAATGATAGAAATAAAGGAATGGTCTGCTGAAAAGGAGCAAAAAATGGCAGATCGTTTGGCTGAGTATCAAACAAAAACGCTGGCACTAATTGAAAGATTACGAACTGCAGGAAAGAATGAATTGGCTGATAGTATTTATGACAGAATGGTGGCTAAAGAAAATTCCCATGAAGAATTTGTCGCCATGATAAAAAATGCAAGTTCCGAAGATGTCAAAACCAAATTAGCGGAACGCATGAAGGAAATGCGTTCTAAAGTTGATGCTGCTGATGAAATCGTAAAAACCCCAGAAGGTTTAAAGGTTAGCGCAGAACAACACATTCAAAATGCAAAAGATGCTATTACTCAACTTGCGAAGGTTTACGATGAGCAGAAAGCAACTCTCAGTGATCGTTTAAAAACTTATATGGAAAGCTCCTTAGCAGAAGCTCAGAGTAAACTGGCTGAAGCAGAAGCGAAATATGCAATCCTCGAATATCAGCCAGCCTCAGATTTAGCCAAAGATGCTATGCATATAGCAATTAAGGCTCGTAATTTCAGCAGTATGATTGAAAATGCAGGGGAGCTGGTCAGCGAGAAAAAATTAGAAAAGATGGAAGTTCATCAGGAAACTAAAAATGAACCTCAAGACCTAGTTGAACAGAAAAAAGAAGAAGTAAAACAATCGAACAAAGATTTACAGCAAGACAGTCAAGACTCAAAAGAGACGCTAAGAGAAGATAGAAAGGAACAAGAAGATGAAGAAGAATTGGAAGTTGAAGATAGAAATTAATTCAAATAAAAATATACGGACCGCCCATTCGGACGGTAGGGATAGGTCGAGACCTGTCCCTACAACGCAGCGCGTTGATCCGTATATTTTTTATTCTTCTGTTTCTTCAACTACACCAGGACGTCTATTTTTATTGCGAGCATTTTTAGTTAAGCCTTTTTTACGGAGACGGACAAAGTGTGGAGTAATTTCTAGATATTCATCTTCCTTCATGATACTAAGTCCTTTTTCAATGGTAAGTTCAATCGGGGTAGTAAGTTCAATTGCTTCATCCGCATTAGAGGAACGCATGTTGGTTAGGTTTTTGCCCTTGATTGGATTTACTTCCATGTCATTGCCTTTGGCAGTATTACCAATGACCATGCCTTCATAAACTTGTGTTGTTGGAGCAGTATATAATTGGCCGCGATTTTGTAAGTTAGCCAGAGAGAAGGCAAGAACTTTTCCAGTGGCCATAGAAATCATAGAGCCGAATTCAGTTTTTTCAATGTCACCAGCATAAGGTCTAAAACCAAGGTTATGACTGCATAAAATTCCTTCTCCACGAGTGTCAACAACGAATTCAGCACGATAGCCAAGCAATCCACGGACAGGGATGTCAAATAATAATCTGGAGTTGCCATTATGGGTTGTGAGTTTTGTCATGATACCTTTGCGGCGTGAAATTTTATCAATAATAGTTCCGGTTAAATTATCTGGAATATCAATGGTAATTTCTTCGTATGGCTCTAACTTTTGGCCGTTTTCTTCTTTAATAATTACAGTTGGTTGTGAAACTTGAAGTTCATAACCTTCGCGGCGCATGTTTTCTAAAAGAATAGCTACATGCAATTCTCCGCGACTGCTAATTTTATAATAAGTTGTTGGAGAAAAATCTACTTTAAGACCGACGTTAACTTCTAATTCTTTTTGTAAACGTTCTTTAATTTGGTTGTTGGTGACGTATTTGCCATCTTGTCCAGCAAAAGGTGAGTCATTTACCAAGAAGGATAAAGAAATAGTTGGTTCATCAATTTTAATGTGTGGGAGTGGTTCTTGATTTTCGTTTTCACAAATAGTATCGCCAATATAAATATTAGGAATACCAGCGATCAAAGCAATATCACCAGAATAGGCTGTTTGAACTTCTTGTCGTTTTAATCCATGAAAAGTAAAAAGTTTAGTTACCTTTGATGTTGAAATTCCATCTTGTTTAATAATGGTTACTTTTTGGCCTACTGAAATTTTGCCATTATAAATTCTGGCAATCGCTAAACGGCCTAAAAAATTATCATAAGCTAAGTTGAAAGGTTGTGCGGTCAACTCTTTGTTTAAAGCTTCTTCAGTTGTGGCTGGTTGGACGTATTCTAAAATAGTATCAAGTAAAGGATTTAAATTTTCTCCAGGAATAGCCGGGTCGAGCGTGCATTTGCCTTGCTTAGCGATGGCATAGAGAGTAGGAAATTTTAGTTGTTCATCATTAGCTCCAAGATCAAGGAAAAGTTCATAGATTTCTTCTTTAACCTCAGAAATTCGAGCGGCTGGTTTATCAATTTTATTAATAACAACAATTGGCTTAAGACCGAGTTCAATAGATTTTTTCAAAACAAATTTAGTCTGTGGCATTGGTCCTTCCTGTGCATCAACTAAAAGAACAACAGAGTCGATAGAACGCAAAACGCGCTCAACTTCAGAACCAAAATCAGCATGACCGGGAGTATCGATAATGTTAATTTTTACGTCTTTATAAATAACAGACGTATTCTTTGAGTAAATTGTAATGCCGCGTTCTTGCTCCAATTTATTGCTGTCCATGCTTTCTTCCGCCTCGCACATGCCGTTTTGTTTCATGAGTGCGTCGGTGAGAGATGTCTTGCCATGGTCAACGTGGGCAATAATGGCGATGTTTCGTATTTCCATAGTATTAATTTGATGACAATAGAATATCAAGAAAAGGGAATTTTGTCAATGTTTGTGATAATGCATCCGATTTGCGAGGAGTCTCGCCCTAGCGGGACGACGTGGCAATCTCTTAATCATTCTTAAACAATCTTCTGCGACAGTTGCAAAAGATTGCTTCGTCGTAGAAATAGTTAAGATAGGACTCCTCGCAAATCGAATGTGGTTGTCGCAAACAAAACTCCGCGCGACAGAAAATTGCGTGCGGAGTGTTAAAGATTCTTTATTACATCATTCCCCCCATGCCACCCATACCACCACCTCCATCATGATCATGTTTATGTTCATCTTCAGGGTCATCAGTAATGACACATTCAGTTGTGAGCAACATGGCCGAAATTGAAGCTGCATTTTGCAAAGCGCAACGAGTTACTTTTGTTGGGTCAATGATACCAGCTTTAACCAAATCTTCGAACTTATCTGTTGATGCATTATAACCAACATTGCCGCTGTTGCGACGAACTTCTTCGGCAATAACTGCTCCATCTTTACCAGCATTAATGGCGATTTGTCGTATTGGTTCTTCGAGGGCTCGTTTTAAAATGTCGATGCCGATTTTTTGTTCACCGGTTAATTCAACTTGGTCCAAAATTTTCTTAGCGCGGAAAAGTGCGACTCCGCCGCCAGGTACTATACCTTCTTCAACTGCGGCTTTGGTGGCATTGATGGCATCTTCGATGCGAAGTTTCATTTCTTTAACTTCTGTTTCAGTAGCCGCGCCAACTTTGATAACAGCCACGCCACCAGCAAGTTTGGCTAAACGTTCTTTTAATTTTTCTTTATCAAATTCAGAAGTACTAGTTTCAATTTCAGTTCTGATATGAGCAATTCTATCGTCCAAAACTTTTTTATCGCCACGTCCTTCAACAATAGTCGTATGTTCTTTAGTTGAAATAATTTTATGAGCTTGTCCTAACATGTCTAATTCAACTTTTTCTAAAGTTAAACCAATTTCTTCAGCAATAACCCGTCCGCCAGTCAAAGTAGCAATATCTTGCAACATTTCTTTGCGTCTATCACCAAAAGCAGGAGCCTTGATAGCAAGAGTGTTGAAAACTCCGCGTAATTTATTTACTACGAGAGTAGCCAAGGCTTCGCCATCAACATCTTCAGCGATAATAACCAAATCTTTTTTGCCGATTTGATTTAATTTTTCTAGAGTTGGCACAATGTCATTGATCGTTGAAATCTTTTTGTCAGTAATTAAAATGTAAGCGTCTTGATATTCAGCTTCCATGCGTTCTGGATTTGTAACCATGTATGGAGAAAGATAACCTTTATCGAATTGCATGCCTTTGACAATTTTAGGCTTTTCAATGCCAAAGCTTTGTGATTCCTCAACAGTGATAACGCCATCATTGCCAATTTCTTTCATGGCCTCAGCAATGATTATGCCAATTTTAGGGTCATTAGCAGAAATAGAAGCGACTTGAGTGATTTCAGCATCATTAGAAATTGGTTTGGAAATTACAGTGCGCAATTCTTCAACAACTGCGTTAACCCCTTTTTCAATACCCTTTTTAATTTCCATGGGGTTAGCTCCGGCAGCTACGTTTTTGAATCCTTCAGTGATAATTGATTGAGCCAAAACGGTTGCCGTAGTTGTGCCGTCGCCAGCAACATCGTTTGTTTTAGTAGCAACTTCTTTAACAAGTTCAGCACCAATGTTTTCGATTTTATCCTTTAATTCAATTTCTTTGGCAATAGTGACACCATCATTACAGATTTGTGGTGAACCAAAGCCTTTGTCAAGAACAACATTGCGACCTCGAGGGCCTAAAGTTATTTTAACAGCATCCGCTAATTTATCTACGCCGCGTTTGAGCGCTTGGCGGGCTTGTTCGTTGAAAATGATTTGTTTAGACATAGTTTTATTACTAATTACGAATTTATGGGGTTACTAATATTTGCTGACTTTTGTGAGACCATTGACCAGTAAATTGATCCATGAATAATGACGAAGTTAAGTTATTCGATGACCGCCAAAACATCTGATTCACTAAGCACGAGATACTCTGTTCCATCAACTTTAATTTCGTTTGGTGAATATTTTGTAAAGACAACCTTATCGCCTGGTTTAACTGACATCGCAACGCGCGTGCCATTTTCTAAAAATTTTCCGGGGCCGACGGCTATCACTTCACCTTTTTCAGGTTTTTCCTTATTGGCAGTTTCTGGCAAAATAATACCAAAAGATGTTTTTTCTTCTTTGCTAGCTGGCTTGACGATAATGTGATCGTTTAAAGGTTTTAACATATTCTTTTTAGCGAGATAAGCGAGATAAGTACCAAGCCTATACTAGACTTGCTTATTTACTTACCAGCTTATAACTGAATTAATTTGTTAGCAGTCGCACTTTTAGAGTGCTAAATGTATCTCTATTTTAGTACAATCCAGGATACTGTCAAGCCTGGTTCTTGGCTCATATTTTTGCAAAAAAACAGAGCAGTGTCAACTTGTTTGTTGGGGTTGACAAAAGTGATTTGGTGTGCTATTATATGGTGTCAATCTGGTGCTAAAACTTTGGTGGAGGTTTGTCATGGCAGAGTCCAATTGTTTCCAGGACTACAAAAACGGACAGGTTTCGCACGAAAGCCTGCCCAAGAACCTGCGCATCATCGGCCAGTACGGCTGCAACGGCGTGCACCACGTGGTGTCGTTCACCAGGCTGACCTTGGATGACCAGGGCAAGATCATCAGCGGCGTGGAGGACGGGTACGAGCAGCTCGGCCTGTGTGACGGCAGCTGCGCCAACAGCACGGCGCGCCTGGGCGACGGCTTCATGTACACGTACGACGCGGCCAAGGAGCACCGCGACGAATGATCCAAAGCGGTCCGATCTTCACAGGTCGGGCCGCTTAATTTTGACGTCGGTTACGTGCAGGTCGTTACCTGCACGTATCGTTGATTTCCGTGTGCGTACGTGTAAGTCGCGACTTACACGTACCAATGTTTCTGTTATTGTTTGTCGTTTAAAACTTTTGTTCTCAAATAATCCTCCACCACCGGCCCAATATTCGGTGCGCAATCATCCGGCAAATTATTTATGTCGAACCAATTCCATTCGCGGATATCTGCTCCAGGGTTAATTTCCCCCAAACGTTTTGAGAGGAAGTGAATTAAAATCACTTGCGTGTTTTCTTTTGTTTGATGTTTAACCATCATTGGTTTCAGTGTGCGAATAATTTCCACATCAAAACCCATTTCTTCTTTAACTCTGCGGCGACAAGTATTTTCGAGCGACATTATTTCGTCTTCAAAATCAGAATCTTCCACGCGACCGCCCACAAATTTCCAAAAATTATCTTTGCCGTGTTTATTTAACAAAACTTTATTATTTTCGATGATAACTGAGCCAGAGGCGATAATGAAATTCATATTTTGATATTATTGATTATCTATAGATAGTATGATATATTTTTCTGTCCTTGGGAAGATACCTTAAACTCGGGGGAAAGAATGACACATGAACAGTTCCTGTCTCTAATCGGCCTGTTTTCTCGTTATCCTCGTGCGAGAGTCTCTTCCGTATTTATCGCACGCACCATGTTTGAAGAGTTCCTGGGACAGAAAGGTCGCCTTATGGCGCTAGGTATCAGTGATGCCCTCACGGACGAGATCGTTTCTCTGACGGTGGAATGGGATACCAAGAAGGTTGAGATCATCTGTCTTAGAGCAGCGAACTGGAGTTTCAAGCTGGAAGGCAACATGGTCCGTTTAGAGCGAGACGCGAAAGCTACCGCTGATCCTCGGGAAACGTTTCCTTCAGGCATCAACTGCTACGAGATCACGTTTTGGTTGTAAGGCGTTTAAACCGAGTAACCGCGAGGTTGTAGATGGCAGATCACATGGACCCGATCGTTCAGCTCGAGGAGCTGTTTCACAGTTACGAGTATCCGCGCCACGCATATGCGCCGGATGACCAAGTGGCGGTGATCGAGCATTACCGTCAGCGTGAAGGAAAGCCACATCTGGCCATCGGCAAGTTTCATCATGGAGCAAGCTTTACCAGGTACTCGGCGACCTTCTTCCGTCTTAATGCCTTCGACATTGGGGACAAGGAACGCTTTGTCCTCTTTGACCTGCGGTACTGGATCCTGACCTTCCTCACGGACCACATCGTCGTTCTGCAGAAGAAGCCCAAATACCGGATTCCGAGCGAGTATGCTTCTCCCGGAAACGTGTCCAAGTACACGCTGGTGTTTCCGGATTGACGCAATTCGCAGCACTAACCCTGCATCATCTTTGGTGCAGGGTGTTTTTTATCCAAATTTGAATAAAAAATGGCTATTATTGACAAAACAGTAAAAGTGTGCTATGCTGTAAAGTTAGGTAGTGGTACTAGAAACAACCTTGGGGTGTCCTATGCACGCTTCCATGACTTCGTCCGAGAAAGCCTTGGTGGTGCGGTCGTGGTGTGCGAGTCATCGTTCATTGGTGATGCACGTCAGGTTCCTGTACGAAGAAAAGGTTCGAGATGTAGAACACCAGCATTTCAGCTTTCACCCGGGTTCCAACCTGGAGAAGTTGACCCTCAAGGCCAACGGGTCGGATCTCGAGACCCTCGACTTCGGGTTCTGGGAAGTGTACCTGTCGGACGCCTGTGACGAGCTCATCCTCGTCGCCTGTGGCGGCCGCCTCCCCACCCTCAGGGGATACCGTTACCTTTTGGGTGCTTGAAAAGGTGTTTTCTTCGCTAAATTATGCTAAGATTTCAATGTTTAACTAGTTAAAGTGCCAAATATGACAAAA